>NZ_JBQCWU010000003.1:0-179678 GCF_051957095.1 Neisseria sp. P0020.S003
AACGGGTTCTTTGACGATTCAGGTACTGTTCGATCGGTTGCCAATCAATCACCTGATCCAACTTCAATAGTGGGAAGCGGTCGATGTGTTTGGCAATCATGGCTTGTGCGGTTTGTTGGAAGAAGGTACTCATGAGAAATCCCCTAAATGTCTTGGTAGGAATTTAGGTGGTTTGGGGGGATTTTGCAAAGGTGTCATTCAGTATGTTTGCGAAGGTTTCAGCCGGTTTGGATGGAAGTGCCGTATTCTGTCGGAATGGGGCGGTAAAGCGGATTTTTATGCCATGCCAACATAAACAACGGCCGTCTGAAAATTTTCAGACGGCCTTGTGTGGAAATCGGGACGCATGGTCTGGAACGGGATTTGCGCTTAAAGCATACGTTCAAATCGTATAGATAAAAAAATAACCGCTTCAAGGCGGTTGGTGGTGGCCAGAGGCGGAATCGAACCGCCGACACACGGATTTTCAATCCGTTGCTCTACCAACTGAGCTATCTGGCCTTCGCGTGTTTCGTTGCGAGATGTGAATTAAACCAAATTTCGTTGCCTTGTGCAAGCGTTTGTAGGCTTTATTTTTGAGGCGGTAAATTAAGATTTTGTTTTGTATTGAATTATTTTTCGTTTTAATTGGCGGTTTTTAGGTTTGCCGGTTTGATTTTCAGACGGCCTAAGATACAATCGGCTTTTTTGCTTTGGATTTATGCCATGCTGTATGTGTTTGTTCGTGATATGTGGGATGTTTTGCGTTTGCGCTATCGTTCGCCGGAGACGTATTTGTATTCGCCTCTGGTAATGGCGGCGGTGTTGCTGCTGTTGGGTGTGGTGAACGCGGTCAGCATGTCGCCTTTGTTTGGCAGTGGCGCGGCGGCGGTGTGCCTGTCGGTAATTTTGGTAATTGTGAAATGGTTGGTGTTGAGCCGCTCGATGCGCAAGGTGCTGCATTATTACGGCGCGCCCCAGCTGCCTTTGTGGGGCTTTATTTTGGTGTCTGAGGCTTTGCTGCTGCCGCTGTTGCTGGTGTTGTATGTGCCGGCGTTGGCTGCGTTTGCGCTGTTGTGGCAAGCTTGGGTTTTTGTGGTGCAGGTGCGCGGTTTGATGTGGATGGGAAATGCGACGGTAGGCCGTGTTTTGGTGGGCTATGTGTTGTATGGTATCGGCGTGCTGTGTGTGGGTACGGTAATTTTGATGCTGTTTATTGCCGCCGGTTGGTTGGACATGGAAATGTTGAATCAAAACCTGCAGGCGTTGATGTCTGCTCGTAAATAATCAATGGAAATTGGAAGGCCGTCTGAAATGTTCAGACGGCCTTTGTTTTATGTGTTTGTTTCGTGGTCTTGCAGGATTTTTTGATAGACGGGGTCGGGGAGGTAGCGGCCTATCATGTCGCGCCAGCCTTGTGGGCCGACCAAGCCTTTGACCATGGTGGAGGACACTTCGGCTATTTCGCGCGGCGGCATCAGGAAGACGGTGGAGATTTCGGGGGCGATGTCGCTGTTGATGTAGCGCATCGAGCGTTCGTATTCGTAGTCGGCGGAGGAACGGATGCCGCGGACGATGAAATTGGCGTTGGCTTCGCGGGCGTAATCGACCAAAAAGCGGTTTTCAAACACGCTGATGCGGACGTTGGGGAAGGGGTGGGTAATGGCATCGAGCATGGCGCGGCGTTCTTCTATGGTGTAGGTGCTGCGCTTTTCGGGATTGGTGCCGATGGCGACGATGAGTTCGTCAAAGAGGGATTGGGCTTCCTGTATCATCCACAGGTGGCCGAGGGTGGGAGGGTCGAAGCTGCCTGCGTACACGGCACGGCGCGGAGTGGTCGTGGTCATTTTGTGTTGGGAATGGGGTTTGTGTGGCGTTCAGGATAGGGGAGTTTGCCGGTGATGTCAAAAATCAAAAAGGCCGTCTGAAATTTCAGACGGCCTTTGCGGCTTTATCAGTCGTCACCGCTAATAGAGATGAGGATTCTCAAGAGGCTGCTGAAAATGTTGTAGATGGAGATGAAGATGGTCAGCGCCGCGCTGATGTGGCTGTCTTCACCGCCGTCGATAACGGTACGCACCTGCCACATAATCATCAGGGAACTGAAGACAACGAAGCCGGCCGCGATGGTCAGGCTCAGGGCAGGGATGTTGAGGAAGATGTTGGCCACAACGGCAATCATAAGTACGATCGCACCGGCACCGAGGAAGCTGCCGAGTTTGTTCATGTTCATTGTGGTGCGGCGTGCCATAGCGGACATGGTGAAGAATACACCGGCGGTCATGGCGGCGGCCGTACCGACGATTTGCGCGCCGTTGTTAATCGCTAAGGCGTATTGCAACATAGGGCTGATGGCAAGGCCCATGCCGAAAGTGAAGATCATCAACAGGGCTACGCCGACGTTGCTGTAACGGTTTTTCTCGATCAGGAAGGTCATGCCGTAGAAGAAGCCGAAGAAGGCGGCCAGGGCAACATAGTATGAACCGAACATGGCGAAAATGTTAAAGCCTGTTTTGGCGGAAAAGAACGCGCCGGCAACGGCAGGAATGAAAGACAGGCCGAGCAGGCGGTAAGTTTTTTGCAGGACGGTATTTTTGGCAACCGAACCTTGCGAGGTATAGTCGTAAACGTCGTTTTGCATGGCGTTTGCTCCAATGTGGATTGAAAATGAATGAAATTTGGATTTTAACAGAGAATCAGGGGTTTGTATGATTTATCTGTTCTATTTGCCTAATATGCGGGGAAATCGGGAATTTTAAAGGCCGTCTGAAAATCGGGTTTCAGACGGCCTTGGCTTTTCAATGCTTATTTAGGCTCTTGCGGAACATAGCCTTGTACGGCATCTGCGCCGTCGCCGAAGAAGTATTGTTCCATCTGCTGTGCGAGGTATTCGCGTGCGCGCGGATCGGCAAGGCTTAAGCGGTTTTCGTTGATGAGCATGGTTTGGTGACGGGTCCAAGCCATCCATGCTTCTTGGGAAACGTTTTCAAAAATGCGTTTGCCCAATTCGTTGGGCAGCGGCGGAAATTTCATGCCTTCGGCTTCTTTGCCGAGTTTGACGCAGTGAACCATACGGGTCATGGCGGTTTCCTTATGTGGGGGTTGTAAAGGTTGGTATTTTAGCCGATTGCACGGATAGGGGAAAGCGTGGGTTTCAGACGGCCTGAAACCTTGCTATGATGGTCTTTTCTGTTTATTCAGGCAAAGATTATGAACCGCCTCGATACTGCCCGCCGTTATTCCCTTTTTCTCGCCCGCAACCTTGATTCCGGCAAACTCAAGCCCGAAATTTTCCTGCCCATGCTGGATAAGGTGTTGACCGAAGCTGATTTTCAAGCCTTTGCCGATTGGGGCAAAATCCGCGCGGAAGAAAATGAGGAAGAATTGGCGCGGCAGTTGCGCGAGTTGCGCCGTTATGTCGTGTCGCAGATTATCGTGCGCGATATCAACCGCATCAGCGATTTGAACGAAGTAACCCGCACGATTACGCTGTTTGCCGATTTTGCCGTCAATACCGCGTTGGACTTTTCCTACGCCTATTATCAGGACATGTACGGCACGCCGATCGGGCGTTATACGAAATCGCCGCAGCATTTGAGCGTGGTGGCGATGGGCAAGGCGGGCGGCTATGAGTTGAACGTGTCTTCCGACATCGATTTGATTTTCGTCTATCCCGAATCAGGCGACACCGACGGCAGGCGCGAACGCGGCAACCAAGAGTTTTTCACCAAAGTCGGGCAGAAACTGATTGCGCTGCTGAACGACATTACCGCCGACGGGCAGGTGTTCCGCGTCGATATGCGGCTGCGGCCGGACGGTGATTCGGGCGCGCTGGTGTTGAGTGAAACCGCGCTGGAGCAATATTTGATTACACAAGGGCGAGAATGGGAACGCTATGCATGGTGCAAAGGCCGCGTGGTTACACCGTATCCGAACGACATCAAATCGCTGGTGCGCCCCTTCGTATTCCGCAAATATCTAGATTACAGCGCGTATGAGGCGATGCGCAACCTGCACCGCCAAATCCGCAGCGAAGTCAGCAAAAAAGGCATGGCGGACAACATCAAACTCGGCGCAGGCGGCATCCGCGAAGTTGAATTCATTGCCCAGATTTTCCAAATGATACGCGGCGGCCAAATGCGCGTGCTGCAACTGAAAGGCACGCAGGAAACGCTGAAGAAACTTGCCGAATTGGGCATCATGCCGCCTGAAAACGTCGAAACCCTGCTGGCCGCCTACCGCTTCCTGCGCGACGTCGAACACCGCCTGCAATACTGGGACGACCAGCAAACCCAAACCCTGCCCGCCTCGCCCGAACAGCAGCAACTGCTCGCCGAAAGCATGGGCTTCGACAGCTACGCTGCCTTTTCAGACGACCTCAATGCCCATCGGAACAAAGTCAATCAGTTGTTCAACGAAATTTTGAGCGAACCCGAAGAGCAAACACAGGACAACAGCGAATGGCAATGGGCATGGCAGGAAAAGCCTGACGAAGAAGAGCGGCAAGGTCGTCTGAAAGAACACGGGTTCGATGCCGAAACCATCGCCGCAAGGCTCGACCAAATCCGGCACGGTCATAAATACCGCCACCTTTCCGCACACGCCCAGCCGCGTTTCGACGCCATTGTGCCGCTGTTCGTACAAGCGGCGGCAGCGCAAACCAACCCGACCGATACACTGATGCGGCTGTTTGATTTCCTCGAAAACATCAGCCGCCGCTCCGCCTATCTCGCCTTCCTCAACGAACATCCGCAAACCTTGGCGCGACTGGCGCAGATTATGAGCCAAAGCTCATGGGTGGCGGCGTATCTGAGCAAATACCCGATTCTGCTGGACGAACTCATCAGCGCGCAGCTTTTGGATACCGAGTTTAACTGGCAAGCCCTCGCCGCCGCCCTTTCAGACGACCTCAAAGCCTGCGGCGGCGACACCGAAGCGCAAATGGACACCCTGCGCCGCTTCCAGCACGCCCAAGTCTTCCGCCTTGCCGTCCAAGACCTCGCCGGACTGTGGACGGTAGAATCCCTCTCCGACCAACTTTCCGCCCTCGCCGACACCATCCTCGCCGCCGCCCTGCCATGCGCGTGGGCGGACATGCCCAAAAAACACCGCGACACACCGCAATTCGCCGTCGTCGGCTACGGCAAACTCGGCGGCAAAGAACTCGGCTACGCCTCCGACCTCGACCTCGTCTACCTCTACGACGATCCCCATCCCGACGCAGGCGACGTATACAGCCGCCTTGCCCGCCGTCTGACCAACTGGCTTTCCGCCGCCACCGGCGCAGGCAGCCTCTACGAAACCGACCTTCGCCTGCGCCCCAACGGCGACGCAGGTTTCCTCGCCCACAGCATCGCCGCCTTTGAAAAATACCAGCGCGAAAACGCCTGGACATGGGAACACCAATCCCTTACCCGCGCCCGTTTTATCTGCGGTACGCCTGATGTTCAGACGGCCTTCGACCGCATCCGCACCGAAATGCTGACCGCCGAACGCGACCAAACCGTTTTAGCAGGCGAAATCATCGAAATGCGCGAAAAAATGTTCCCCACCCATCCGCCTGCCGACAACAACGTCAAATACGCGCGCGGCGGCGTGGTCGATGTCGAATTTATCGTCCAATACCTCATCCTTGCCCATGCCCGCCAATATCCGCAACTCTTGGACAACTACGGCAACATCGCCCTCTTGAACATTGCCGCCGACTGCGGCCTCATCGACAAAACCCTCGCCGAACAAAGCCGCACCGCCTACCGCTTCTACCGCCAGCAGCAACACAACACCAAACTGCGCGATGCCAAAAAAACCGAAGTGACGGACGAATTGCTGACCCATTACGGCAATGTGCGAAAACTATGGCAGGAAGTATTCGGGGCAGAAGTAAAGTTCGGATAAGTAGCCATTTATCCGATTAAGGCATACTTTCGGGCATAAAAAAACGTTGTTTGGTGAACCTAATAAAAAGGCCGTCTGAAACTTTTCAGACGGCCTTTTATGGTATTTATTCTTCTTCCTCTTCCTGTTCTGCCTCTGCAGGTTTTTCAAGGAAGTTGCCTGCCAACCACAGTAAAGCGCCACTACCCGTAATGCCTGCTTTAATCCATAGGGCGGTATCTTCGACCCATTCGTAAATCCAGACCAAAACTTTTGGTACCGCGTTCATATAATTCAAACCGAATGCCAAATCGATCGCAAATCTTTTCCGCTGTTCTTGAAAGAATGCGAATTTCGGTTTAACTTCGGCATACCGTCTCAACGGTTTAAAATCCTGCGGGATTGGTGTCGAATTTAGAGCTAATCTACGTTAGCCCCAAATATTTTGGAGAATGGCTATTTGTCCAAAACTTTAGCATTGACTAACAAGCGCACCGCTGTACCTTCATAACGCTGGTTCAACCACGCCTGTAAGCGTTCGTGATCTTTGGCAGGCAGAGGCTCCTTAAATTCGAGCGAGACCACGACAATATCGTTACTTATGTCTGCCTGTTTGTTTTGACTGCTTTCAGGCTGCTCCTGTGTAGTGGGTGCCGTTTGCGCTTTCTCCCAAACCAAGCCGCGTCCGACAACGATTTTTTCCGCTTCCGGATATTGGGCTTTTAATTCCTTGAGTACCGCAGCATCGTCAGCACCGGCAGTTTTACCTGCAAGCACGGTATCTATGTAGGCTTGTTGCTCTTTCAACTCATTTTGCTGCTGCGCCGAGTTGTTTCGGCTTGCCAGCAATTCTTCGATTTTAGCATCGTCCCCTCCCGCATAGACCACGTTGACCTTCGGCGCTTTCACACCTGACACTTCAAGGCTCTTCACCAATAAGGCAGAAATTTTCTCAGCATTGCCCGTTCCGTTGACAATCAGACCGACCATATTTTCTCTGTGGTTCAAAATCTTACGCAGCACGAAAAAACCTTCCTGTTGCTGTGCGGTGGCAATGGCGGAATTGGCTTTGGTGTTGAAGATCTCCTGACGCACCAGTCCTGATGCCATATAGCCGCTCGGAATCATCACAGCCAGTACGACGGCGGTAATAATGATACTTTGCAACCGGCGTTTGGATTCCGTTACCAACCCCCTGCGCGGCAGCTTGAGCAGCTTGGAAAACAACAAGGTCGAAAAAGCGATGAACACGCAGTTGATGGCAAACAGATAAAAAGCGCCGAAAAAATATTGCCAGTTGCCATGAGCCAGTCCGTAGCCCGCGGTACACAGTGGCGGCATCAATGCGGTCGCAATCGCCACACCCGGTATGGCATTGCCTCCTTCTTTTCGGGTCTGCGCCACAATGCCCGCACTACCGCCGAAGAAGGCAATCAACACATCCCAAAGAGTCGGCTGAGTACGCGCCAAAAGCTCACTTTGCGCCTCTTTAAGCGGGGTTAACAGGAAATACAACGTAGCGGTAATCAAGCTGATGACGACAAATATAATAATATTGCGTGCCGCTTGGCGGATCAGCGTAGTATCGCCGACCGCCAAACCATAACCCATACCGACTATCGGCCCCATCAACGGCGAAATCAACATTGCGCCGATCACTACCGCCGTGCTGTTGACATTCAGACCGATACTCGCCACAGCAATGGCAAATATCAATACCCACATATTGGTTCCGGACACCCGAGTATTGGCACGAATGACGGAATCGATTTTGTCAGGATGAGCTTGGTCATGTGCAAGATTGAACACATCTTGCAACTTGGTCATGGCAACGTTGTCTGCTACTTCCTGTTTTTTACTATTTTCTAGTTCTTGCATGTTCTTACCTTTATGCCGAGGATAAATAACGTACTGCCCAAGCTTTTCATTATTATTCCTTATAAAATTAAATGTGTGCATCAAAGCCAATCAGCGGTGCAATGAAGCTGAGTGAATGTGAATATGTCAAAAGATGGAATTATAGTAGGTTTTATGTAAGGAAGATTTTTTGTTTACGTAGTACTGATTTAGCTTAAGCATGATCTGCAAAAACTGTTCTCATTTTCTGTCGATATTGTGATACAGCAAAACAAGTTCTAAAATATGCTGCTTATTTAGATATTAAAAACAAGGAGAAACTGATGTCTAAGGTTGCGGTACTCGGTGGCGGTCTTTCTGGCCGTCTGATGGCGTTCCAATTGGCAGAACAGGATATTTCGGTCGAGTTGTTTGAGAAAGGTGAACGCAACGGCGAACAAGCCGCCGCTTATGTTGCCGCGGCCATGTTGGCGCCGTCTGCAGAAGCGGTGGAGGCAACGCCCGAAGTCATTCGTTTGGGCAAACAAAGCATTGCGCTTTGGCGCACGATTGTCGGCCGTCTGAATACGCCGGTGATGATGCAGGAAAACGGCAGCCTGATTGTTTGGCACACGCAGGACAAGCCGCTTTCTGCCGAGTTTGCACGTCATTTGAAGCGCGGCGGTGTGGCGGAACATGAAACCATACGTTGGAACGCGGATGAAATTGCAGCAAACGAACCACAACTGGCAGGGCGGTTTTCAGACGGCCTGTATCTGCCGACGGAAGGGCAGCTGGATGGACGGCAGGTATTGAATGCGCTTGCCGATGCTTTGGAATCGATGAATGTAGCGTGCCATTGGTCGTGCGAACGCGAAGTTGAAGATTTAGCGGCGCAATACGATTGGGTTATCGACTGCCGCGGTTATGGCGCAAAAGCAGCGTGGAACAGGCCGTCTGAAAGCGTTTTGCGCGGCGTTCGCGGCGAAGTGGCGCGCGTTTACGCCCCTGAAATCGAGCTGTCCCGCCCCGTGCGCCTGCTGCATCCGCGCTATCCTTTATACATCGCGCCGAAGGAAAACCATATTTTTGTGATTGGTGCGACCCAAATCGAAAGCGAAAGCCAAGCGCCGGCAAGCGTGCGTTCCGGTTTGGAACTTTTGTCCGCGCTGTATGCCGTGCATCCGGCATTTGGCGAGGCAAACCTTTTGGAACTGGCCACCGGCCTGCGCCCGACTTTAAACCACCACAACCCCGAAATCCGCTTCAACCGCGACCGCCGCCTGATTGAAGTCAACGGCCTGTTCCGCCACGGCTTTATGATTTCCCCGGCCGTTACCGGCGCGGCCGTGCGTTTGGCCGGTGCGCTGTTTGCCGGAAGCGACATTCCCGAATACGACGAAACCAGCGGTTTGCCGTATATCCGCGCCGCAAATTGAAGCCGTTGCGGACGAAGTTGCTTGAAAATCGGGCAAATTGTTTGTGAAAGACAGCCACAGGCCGTCTGAAAATGATAAAATCGCCGTC
This sequence comes from Neisseria sp. P0020.S003, assembly GCF_051957095.1. NCBI lineage: Bacteria > Pseudomonadati > Pseudomonadota > Betaproteobacteria > Neisseriales > Neisseriaceae > Neisseria > Neisseria sp. P0020.S003. The sequence continues at coordinate 9,217 of NZ_JBQCWU010000003.1, forward strand.
AATTCAATTAACCTTGCATCTGAAACCGCATCATGCCGTTTCAGACGCCAAACCAATTTCCTATTTAACGATAAGCACATGACAACCCAAACCCTTTTAATCGAACTTCTCACTGAAGAACTCCCGCCAAAGGCCCTCAATAATCTGGGCAACCATTTTGCCGCTTCCGTTGCCGAAGGCTTGGAAAAAGCGCAACTGATTGACGGCGCAGCCGAATACACTGCTTACGCTTCTCCGCGCCGTTTGGCCGTTCAAGTCAAAAACGTGAAAGCCGTTCAAGCCGATCAAAAAATCGTGAAAAAAGGCCCGGCCGTGGCGAATGCTATGAAAGACGGTGCGCCGACTAAGGCTTTGGAAGGTTTTGCGCGCGGTGCAGGTGCGAAAATCGAAGACCTGACCATCATCAATGACGGCAAGCAAGACGTGTACGCCTACGAGTACGTCCAAACCGGCAAACCGCTGGGCGAGCTTTTGGAAGACATCATCAATGCCGCAGTGAAAAAACTGCCGATTCCAAAAGTAATGCGTTGGGGCAGCAGCACATTTACTTTCGTTCGTCCCGTACACCGCCTGATCGTGCTGCACGGTGGCGACATCGTAAACGTCAGCGTTTTGGGTCTGCAAAGCGGCAACAAAACATTGGGTCACCGCTTCCTTTCCAGCGGCGAAATCGCTATTGAAAATGCCGACAGCTACGCCGCACAAATGCGCGAGCAAGGCAAAGTGGAAGCATCGTTTGCCGAACGCAAAGCCGCCATTCAGACGGCCTTGAACGAGCAGGCAGGCCGTCTGAACGCAACCGTTGCCGCCGATGAAGCCTTGTTGGACGAAGTGACCGCATTGGTCGAATGGCCTGTGGTATTGGAAGCCGGTTTTGAAGAACACTTCCTCGCCGTGCCTCAAGAATGCTTGATTCTAACCATGCAGCAAAACCAAAAATACTTCCCGCTGCTCGATCAAAACGGCAAGCTGATGAACAGCTTCCTGCTGGTGTCCAACCTGCAAACCGAAGACCCGTCACACATCATCCAAGGAAACGAACGCGTATTGCGCGCGCGTTTGTCTGATGCCGAGTTCTTCTACAAACAAGACCAAAAAGCGACTTTGGAAAGCCGCCTGCCCAAATTGGCGAATGTGGTTTATCACAACAAAATCGGCTCGCAAGCCGAACGCATCGAACGCCTGCAAAGCATCGCCGCCCACATCGCCAAAGCATTGGGCGCGGACGCCGCAGCAGCCGAACGCGCCGCGCGTTTGGCAAAAGCCGACTTGGTGACCGAAATGGTCGGCGAATTCCCTGAACTGCAAGGCACGATGGGCAAATACTATGCCCGCTTGGACGGCGAAACCGAAGAAATCGCCGAAGCCATCGAGCAACACTACCAACCGCGCTTTGCCGGCGACAACCTGCCAGAGGGCAAAGTGGCAACCGCCGTTGCTTTGGCTGATAAACTGGAAACCTTGGTCGGCATTTGGGGCATCGGTCTGATCCCGACCGGCGACAAAGACCCATACGCCCTGCGCCGCTCCGCATTGGGTATTTTGCGTATGCTGATGCAGTACGGTTTGGACGTAAACGAACTGATTCAGACGGCCTTCAACAGCTTCCCGCAAGGTTTGCTCAACGAAAAAACGCCGTCTGAAACCGCCGACTTCATGCAGGCGCGTTTGGCCGTGTTGCTGCAAAACGATTATCCGCAAGACATCGTTGCCGCCGTATTGGCGAAACAGCCGCGCCGTTTGGACGACGTAGTGGCCAAACTGCAAGCCGTTGCCGCGTTCAAACAGCTGCCTGAAGCCGCCGCATTGGCCGCAGCCAACAAACGCGTGCAAAACCTGCTGAAAAAAGCCGATGCCGCGCTGGGCGAAGTCGATGAAAGCCTGCTGCAACAAGATGAAGAAAAAGCCCTGTACGCCGCCGCGCAAGGTTTGCAGCCGAAAATCTCCGCCGCCGTTGCCGAAAGTAATTTCCAAACTGCTTTGTCCGAGCTGGCTTCCGTCAAGCCGCAAGTCGATGCATTTTTCGACGGCGTGATGGTAATGGCCGAAGATGCCGCCGTGAAACAAAACCGTTTGAACCTGCTGAACCGCTTGGCAGAACAAATGAACGCAGTTGCCGACATTGCGCTCTTGAGCGAATAAGACCGCGTTTTAGTTGACTCTCTTTTCAGGCTGCCCGATGTTTCAGGCAGCCTGAAGTTTTTTGGGCGTATCCCTTGTATGGCGTTCAAGGGTATAATTCGGCAGATTTGTCGCACAACAAATCGCGCACATAAACAATTTCCCACATTCAAGAGGCAGATTATGAATATCCCAGCCATCCGAACCGCACTCGATGCCGTATTGATTCCCCATACAATGCGCACCTTAGGCAGCGAAAAAGCCGTTACACTCCTTGAAGAGCGTTCAGACGGCCTGCATATCGGCCTGAAATTCGCGTTCCCAGTTGCCCATATTGCCGCAGACATTGCCAACGCCCTCCAAGAAGCCGTCATGGCACATACCGGCGACACTCATATCCACTTAAGTATCGATACCGAAATCGGTACGCACAAAGTCCAACCCGGCGTGGCGACCATCAAAGGCGTGAAAAACATTATTGCTGTTGCATCCGGCAAAGGCGGTGTCGGCAAATCAACGACCACTGCCAACCTTGCCACCGCAATGGCCAGAATGGGCGCGCGCGTCGGCGTACTCGATGCCGACCTGTACGGCCCAAGCCAGCCCACCATGCTCGGCGTACAAGACCGCAAACCCGACCAACAAAACAAAAAACTGATTCCCGTTGAAGCCGAAAGCGGCATTCAAGTGATGTCCATCGGTTTTCTGGTCGATACTGACCAAGCCGTCGTTTGGCGCGGCCCGATGGTCAGCCAAGCCTTGCAACAGCTGATGTTCCAAAGCGAATGGGACAATGTTGACTATCTCTTCATCGACCTGCCGCCCGGTACCGGCGATATCCAATTGACCCTGTCGCAAAAAATCCCCGTGACCGGCTCCGTTGTTGTCACCACGCCGCAAGACATCGCCCTGATTGATGCACGCAAAGCCGTGGATATGTTCAACAAAGTCAATATCCCGATTTTGGGCGTTTTGGAAAATATGTCTGTCCATATCTGCTCCAACTGCGGCCATGCCGAAGCAATCTTTGGCGCAGAAGGTGGTAAAAACTTAGCAGAGCGTTTGAACGTACCGTTGCTCGGCCAGCTTCCGTTGAGCCTGCCTGTACGCGAAGCCATGGACAGCGGCACATCTTCGGCCTTGTTTGAAAACAACCAAACCATCGCCGACATCTACACCGAAGCCGCATTCCAAATCGCGCTGGCCATTGCAGATAAAGGCAAAGACTTCAGCAGCCGCTTCCCGAAAATCGTCGTCGAATAAAAAAGTTTAAAAAAGTGTTGACAGCTGTGTGCCCCATCTCTATAATGCACAGCTTATCGGGTCGTTAGCTCAGTCGGTAGAGCAGCGGACTTTTAATCCGTTGGTCGAGCGTTCGAATCGCTCACGACCCACCAAATATGAAAACCTGCTTTGAAAAAAGCAGGTTTTTTTACGTTTGGAGTTTAGGATTTTGTTGAGCATATTTTGTTATTGAAACAATCCATAGCACATCAAGCATCAGGCCGTCTGAAAGATATTTTCAGACGGCCTGAAGTTTTATAGGAATGGTTTTGAGAAATAAGTTTTCTACTTAGTGCAGACAAACGGTTTAAAACCTTACCTGCGTCTGCAACTGCCTACGATAAACCAATACGGCAGCAGTCAGCGTGGCAAAAGAGAATGCAGACAATAAAAGCAGATAACGGCCGATTCCGTCCAGTCCGCTGCGGTTGAGCAGCAATTCCTGAAAAGCCTTCAAGCCCCAAGCCATCGGGGAAATCCAAGTGAGTTGCTGCATGGTTTCGGGCATGACGTGGGCGGGGACCATAATGCCGCCGATTGCCGCCATCAGGATAATGCCGCCGCCGCCGAGTACGACGGCGTGTTCAGTAGATTTGGCGCAGACGCTGATTAACAGCGCGTAGCCAAGTGCGGCAGCGCTGACGGCGGCGGACAGCAGAGCGTAGGGAGCAAGGCTGCCGTTGAGTATGAGGGCGGGCACGCCGATTTCGGGCAGCAGGTAGCGGCCGAGCAGCAGCATTCCGACAAACTGAAGCTGGTTAATCAGGAAATAGGGGATGAGTTTGGCGGCAATCAGGCCGGACGCGGAGGCGCGGGCGAGGCGCAGGCGGGTGATGGTGTTGGTCTGGCGTTCCAGCGCCATGACGTTCGACAGCGGTATCATGATGAAAAACATACCGAAAATCAGCCATGCGGGTACGCTGTGCTGTACGGCGTTGGGTTTTTCAACCTTGCCGCTGCCTGCGCTCAGGTAGTGTTCTTCCAGCATTTTTTTATCTAAAAAGGTTTGCACGGCGGCGAATTGTTCGTCGTTTTTTTCATCGACTTTTTTCTGGATGTCTTTGCGGATGGCGCGGGGCAGTTTTTTATTGTCGATTTTGATGCCGTCGTTGTTGTCGAAATAGGCGTCCAGCCGCGTTTGGGTGTAGTGCTGCTGCAAAACGCCTTTGACCGCCGCCAGCCATGAAGGCTCGGTATCGGGCGGTACATAGATTTGCAAGGCTTTGTTGTCGGCGATTTTGTTGGAAGCGGCGTTCGGGTTGTACAGCACCAGTTGGAAACGTTTGTCGTGTAGGCCGTTTTGCGCGTCGGTCAGTTTTTCAGACGACATCAGCGTGACATGAATTTGCTCTTTTTCCAACGCGGCGGCCAGTGCGGTATTGATACTGTCGTTTGCCGCGCCAACCAGCGCGATACGGCTGTCGGTGTGCGGATCTTGGTCGCGGCTCAGCGCCAACGACATAATCAGCATGAAGGCGATGGGCATCACAAACAACACGGCCAAACCGTGCAGGTCGCGGCAGAGCAGTTTGAGTTCTTTGAGGAGGGAGGAAGTCGTCATTGTGGATTTTGCTTATCTGTTACCGGTTCGTCTTTGCGCAGGAAATCAAGGTAAAACGTTTCCAGCGAACCGTGTCCCTGCTGGAAGTAGCGGATTTGCGCGCCGCTTTGTTGCAGGGCGGCGTAAACGGCGGCGGCATCGTATGTGGTTTCCATCATGCCGCGGCTGTCCACTTGCTTGGCACCCAAAGCAGCCAGCGTTTGAGGCGGCAGCGGCGGTTCGACGGTAAAACGCACGACACCGGTTTGCGTGCTTAAAAGCTCGTCCAAACCGCCGTGGTACACCAGCTTGCCGTGTTGCAGCAGCGCGATTTTGCCGCAAAGCTGCTCGATTTCTGACAGATAGTGCGAGGTGTAAACCACCGTTACCCCCTGCCGCGTCAAACCCGCCACGCTGTCGAGGATAAAGCGGCGCGACTGCGGGTCAATGCCGACCGTGATTTCGTCGAGGAACACCAGTTGCGGCGTGTTAATCAGGCCGATGGCAAAATTCAGACGACGTTTAAGCCCGCCCGAAAGATTCTTCGCCGTCTTGTTTTTGTGGGCGGTCAGGTCGGTCTGTTCCAACAGCGCGTTCAGACGGCCTTTGTCGCGCACTTTGTAAAGCGAGGCGAAAAACAGCAGGTTGTCCCACACAGAAAGCTGCGGATAAAACGCAAAATCCTGCGGCACCAAACCGATTTTCTGCCGCTCGCTGCGGCTCAACAGGCGCAACGGCTTGCCGTCAAACAAAATTTCGCCCTGCCGTACTTCCTGCAAGCCTGCCAAAAGCGACATTAGCGTTGTTTTCCCTGCACCGTTGTGGCCGAGCAGCCCCAAACATTCGCCGTCGGCAATATCGAACGACACATTGTCCAGCGCGGCAGTTTCGGCTTTGGGATAACGGTGGGAGAGGGATTGGATTTGAATCATGGTTTCAGACGGCCTTTTCGAGCGATATTTAAATCGCAGCACCCCATAAATAACGGCGCTGGAATTTGCCGTCCTTAAATATAAAGCAGACGCCGAAGGGATCACCGTCCGAACCTTGTCTGCCGAACAGATAAAGCGTCTTATTGCTGTCGCGATAATAGGCTTCCCAGCCTTGATACACATTGCTGTCGCGTGCGGTGGAGGCAAAATCGGGCGAAAAGAGTCCTTGCAGTTCGGCAGCGGGAACCGCTTGACCGTTTAGCGTGATGCGTTCAAGCGCGAACACGCTTTTTGGAATGTCGTAGTCTGTACCATAGAAAGGTTTGCCTCGATAGAGCCGCGCGGTGTATTTGTCTTTGTTGATACCCGAGAAATCACTGCGTTTAGAGTGGATGCGGCGGGCAACGATATGTACCTTTTGTCCGTTGCCGGACAAAGTCAGCGTATCGTCGCGACCGGATTGTTCGCGCAGGCGGACGAAGTTTTTGTCGGAGGCGGGAAATATCAGACGGCTGTAATGGATGAAACCGTAGTCTTCTGCGGCAGGTTGTTGCAGCTGGGCAGTACAGAAACTCAGGCTGCCTTCACCGCCGTCACCCAAACATTCCAACGGTGTGCCGTTGGGAATTTTTGCCAAGACTTTGGCATTCAAATTTGGGCTTTTGCGCAAGTTGGTGTGTCCGTCGGCATCATGCACCAAGGCAAAGCCGTTTGGCGGCGCGGCATGGGTTAAGGCGGAACACAATAATAAGACAGTAGTTAGGTAACGCATTTTTAATTTCTTTTAGTTTTCAGACGGCCTGATTTCAAAACTGTACGCGGCGGATTGAGTTAAGCCGCAGGATTCCCCATTATTTCAATAATCCCCGCCACAAGGCTTCCTCATCATCCGCAATCTTGCGCAAAAATGCGGCGATTTCGCGGCAGCCGTTTTTGGACGGCTTTTTGCACTGCTTCACGCACATCGCTGCAAACTGCCGCCATTGGTCGCCGATGGCGGTCATTTGTTCTGAGGCCGTCTGAAACGCAGGTTCGTTGCAGATATGGGCGGCTTGTTCGAGGAAGTAGGCGTAGATGTAGCGGAAACCTGCGCCGCCGGTGCCGATTTCTTCCTGCATCCGTACCAAATGGCCGAGAAACAGTTTTTGGTATTTGTCGTTTTGTTTGGCGGGCAGGGATTCGATTTTTTTGGCCAGCGTGCGGATACCTTTTACGCCGATGAAAAAGACCGGTGCGAGCATATGTTTGGCGTTTTTGCGTATGGCTTTGCGGATAATGGCGGGCAAGTCTGCCATGATTTTTTCAGACGACCTGTCGTTTTCCAGCGTGTACATCATGCCTTTTGCCGCCAATACACCTTTGGCGAAGCGCGCCCGCTGCAAATCTTCGGCGGCGCAGCGCTGCACGGTTTCAAATACGGGGTCGCTGATCAGGTAGTCGCCGCCGTCTTTGCCGTATACCAAGAGATTGTGTGCGTTGAAATGGAAACGCATTTGCGGCGGGAAATACGGCAGCCAGAATACGGAGGTCTGCAAACCCGCCAGCTTGCCCGATGAAAGCGCGGCATCCAGCGCGTCTTGTCCCTTTTGGGCATTGGAAAATTTGCGGACGGACAATTTCAGCCCCAATGCCTTGCAGGTGTTTTTGATGATGCCGCGCGGTGCGATGCGGTAGGAAACCAGCGGCATGCCGTTTAATTTGATCAGCGGCATCCAGACAAATGTCAGTGCGTGGGCAATACCGAAAATCATGGCTTCGTCTAAATTGTGGCCATGGTATTTGAGCAGGGTGGACATCACACCGCTTTCGCAATGAGCGGTATGCTGGTGTGGAAATTCTTGTGTGGTCATAAAGTTATTGGTTTTCGTGCAATGTTTTCAGACGGCCTGATGCGGTCGGAATGGGTTTGTTATTTTGGAAATCAGCGGGCTTCTTTGGCCGCTTCCTGCTCAGCTTTGTAGCGGCGCAGAAACTCGATGGCAGCGGCTTTTTCGGCTTCGTTGCCGTATTTGGCATCACGTTGGGCGCGGCGCAGTTCGGCGCGTTCTTTGGCTTCTTCGATTTGGCGCGCTTTGAAGTCTTCGCGGTTGTCGGAGGAGACGAGTTTGTCCTGTTGCGATTGCGCTTTTGCCATGGCTTTAGCAATCAAATCCATGGGGTTGAATGCGGCGCTTGGTGCGGCTGTTTGGGTTTGTGCCTGTGCGGCCTGTTTGGCTTTGACGGCGGCTTCGCGTTGCGCCAGCAGGGCTTTGCGTTCGGCATCGTCGCGCTGTTTGCGCGCGGTATGGCGTTCAAAACGGCTTTGTGCGTGTTCGGCGGCGGCAAAGCGCGGTTCGGCAGAGGTGCTGAAACGGCGTGCGGACGGCAGGAAGGGCTGCGATACGGGAACCATGTCGATGCAGTCGACGGGGCAGGGGGTAACGCACAAGCCGCAGCCGGTGCATTCGTCGCTGATGACGGTGTGCATCAGTTTGGACGCGCCCATAATGGCATCGACAGGGCAGGCGCGGATGCAGGCGGTACAGCCGATGCAGATAGCTTCGTCAATCAGGGCTACGGCTTTGATTTGCGTTTTTGCCGGAGCGAGGTAGGGCTTGCCCAATAGGTCGGCCAGGTCTTTCATGACGGTTTCCCCACCCGGTGCGCACAGGTTTACCGATGCTTCTCCTGCCGACAGGGCGCGCGCATAGGGTAGGCAGCCTTCATAACCGCACTCACGGCATTGGGTTTGCGGCAACAGGCGGCTGATGCTTTGGATGGGAATGGTCATCATGGATAGTCAAAATCGAAAAGGCGCATTATATCAGATTGTTGCGTTTGTTTTGGCGAAACCCGCTTTGCTTATTTTAGCGAAACTCTCCACGCTCGTTTTGGTAAACTCGTTACAATCGTTTTGGCGAAACTCGCTACACTCATTTTCAGACGGCCTGAGTCAGGTTTACGTTATAATTTTGAAATGGATTTATTCGGGTAATTAGGAATGACGGCTACACTTTGCCCCTGTCAGTCGGGGCGTGTTTATACGGAATGTTGCGCACCGTTTCATGCGCGTGAGGCGGCGGCCTCGACGGCGGAAGAGTTGATGCGTTCGCGTTACAGTGCGTATGTTTTGCAGGAAATCGACTATATCGTGGACACGACTGTCCCTGAGCAGCAGAATTTGTTGGACAAGCAGGATTTGGCGGTATGGAGTAAGCAGACGCAGTGGTCGGGATTGAAGGTTATCCGTCATGTGCCGTTTGGCAAGCTGCATGCTTTGGTCGAGTTTGAGGCGTATTTTGAAGAGAACGGGCAAACTGAGTGCCATCATGAATTGTCGGCGTTTGTGAAAATAGACGGGCGTTGGTACTTTATTGATCCGACCGTTGCTTTGCCGACGATGAAACAGCCTTGTTTGTGCGGTTCGGGCAAAAAGTTTAAGGCGTGTTGCGGACAGTTTTTCAAATAGTAGTGTAAACAGAGGCCGTCTGAACGTTCAGACGGCCTGAGCGGTTTTTGCAGATAAAAAAAACCATTCATACTAAGGGAGAAGTATGAATGGCCAATACATTGCGGGAAAACGTCTTACTTGCTGCACCGCCCAAAAGGGATGAAAGAGCGGTGTTGTGTCAGCGATTAATATTCTACCGTTTTTAGTATTAAATGCTGTTAAGAAGTGAAATAATTTCAATAAATTGCAAGATAATCGTGATTTTTTGAAGATAAACGGCATTTTTACTGATTTTCTCGAATCCATTTCACCCATTGCTGAAACAGTTCAGGTTGCAATGCGGCGATGACGGAACGCTTGAATACATGTTCGCCGCTCCAAAAATCGTCGCCTTCCAAAGTGGTCAGGCAGCCGCCGGCTTCTTCAAAAATCAATGCGCCGGCAGCGTAGTCCCAAAGCTTTTGTCCGCCGTGGATGTAAATATCGTAGCGGCCGCTGGCAAGATAGCACCAGTCGAGCGTGCTGCTGCCCATGCTGCGGATTGTGCCGAATGGGGCAAGGGTATTCATGCGGCTGGCGAGTTTGCCCGAACGCAGGTATTTGATTTCTACGCCGGCAATGGATTCGTTGAGTTTTTTGTTTTCGGAGCGCAGCGGTAGCGGCGTACCGTTGAGGAATGCGCCTTTGCCGCGTTCGGCATAGAAACATTCGCCGCTGACCGGATTGTAAATCACGCCCAATTCGGAGTGGCCGTTTTTAACCAGTGCGACGGATACGGCAAAATGCGGCAAACCGTTGACGAAGTTGTTTGTGCCGTCGATGGGGTCGACAATCCACAGGCCGTCTGAATGTTCGTTCCACAAACGGGTTTGCTCCTGAACGCTCATCTCCTCGCCCAGCATCGGACAATCCTCCAATAAGGGCAGGGCGGCGGCAAAAGCGGTTTGTGCGGCCAAATCTGCTTCACTCAAAACCGAGCCGTCTTCCTTGCGTCGTGACGGCGTGTTCAGAAAACGCGGCATGACTTCGGTTTGGGCGATGTGGCGGACGACTTTCTGTAAACGGTATAGCACGGCGTATCCTTGTTTTTTGCAGTTTTGCGTGACAGTGGATTAAAATTCAGGAAGTTTTCAAATTATAGTGGATGAAATCGAAATCAGGCAGGCAAGTGTATGCCGCCGTGTTTCAATTTTGTTCACGAAAGTTCAAATTATATACATGAATAAAGCAGGAAACCATGCCCCGATTTTATGTTGATTTTGCCTTAAGCCCCGACAGCGTGGTCGAATTGCCCGATAATGTGGTGCGCCATTTGAATGTATTGCGCGTGAAAAACACGGAAGAAATCGTGTTGTTTAACGGCAATGGCAAGGCATATCCGGCTTTGCCCGAAGTTTTAGAAAAACGCCGCGCCAGCGTGCGGATTTTGCGTGAAGAGGCAACGGACAACGAATCGCCGCTGAACATTACGTTGGTACAGGCGGTATCCTCCGCCGAGCGCATGGATTTCACTTTGCAGAAAAGCGTGGAATTGGGTGTGGCAGAAATTCGCCCGGTCATCAGCGAACGCTGTGTCGTCCGCTTGAGCGGCGAACGTGCTGAAAAGCGGGTGGCGCGTTGGCAGGAAATTGTTGTTTCAGCGTGTGAACAAAGCGGCCGCAATATTGTGCCGAAGGTTTTGCCGCTGACGACTTATGCACAGGCATTGCAACAGTTGCCGCAGGAAACGGCCAAACTGTTAATGAGCTTGAACCGCGCACAAAAACTGAGCGATGTTCGGCCGCAATCCGGCAAAGTCGTGTTTATGGTCGGCCCAGAAGGCGGCTGGACGGAGAAGGAAGAGCAGCAGGCATTTGATGCCGGTTTTCAATCCGTTACGCTTGGCAAACGGGTGTTGCGTACCGAAACCGCCTCACTTGCGGCCATTGCCGCCATGCAGACGCTTTGGGGCGATTTTGCATAAAGTTCGGGCCGTCTGAAAACGAGCGTAGCGAGTTTCGCTAAAATGAGCTGCTTCAAGAGATAAAAATGGGGGTTTAAAAAATGTCTTACACCTTTACACTGGCCGAGCACGAGCTGGAAGCGGAATTGAAAAAGTTAATCGTGCAAGAGGCCGATAAGGCCGATGATGTGGATATGGATGATTTTACCGACGATGCACTTTTGTTTGGCGATGACAGTCCGGTCGGTTTGGATTCGCTTGATGCGCTGCAAATCAGCGTTGCCTTGCAACAGTATTTCCAAGTGCGCCTGCAGGGCGACCGGATGGTGCGCAAACATATGATGTGCGTACGCGATTTGGCGGCGTTTATCCGTGCGGAGCATGGCGCGTGAGTTGGGTTTGCGGTACGGCGGCCACTTCTGCCTTGAATCCGCAAACGGATTTCAGACGGCCTGATGCGGTGTCTTATACGTTTTTAAACCAACCGCAGCAGGCTGCTTATTTTCGTGCATTCGCAGGCGACAGTTTGGGGCGGAAGGAATTTGCGGATATTGCCGAACAACATTTGCGCCGAGCCGCTGAAAGTGCAGGCTGGCCGTCTGAAAGCTGGCATGATGCGCCGGTGTTTATCGGTTCCAGTTCCTATTCCATCTCCGAATATGAAAACCGCCATTTTGCGGGCAATAGGGCGGTAGAAGAACACAATTTGCTTTATCTCGCCGAAGATTTGCGCCGGCGCAGCGGCAATCGGCAGATTTTTAGTTTCGCTACTGCCTGCACTTCATCTGCTCACGCGCTGATTCAGGCGGATAATTGTTTGCGCGACGGGGCGGAGCGTGCCTTTGTGCTTGGCATTGAAAACCTCAACCGGCTGACTTTACTGCATTTTCACAGCTTGGGTTTGCTGGCCGAGCAGTATCGGCCTTTTGGCGGAAACGGTTTGATTTTAGGCGAAGGTGTTGCCGCACTTGCCTTATCTTCCGCTGCTCCCGAATCTTCTTCAGGCCGTCTGAAACTTATTGGACACGCCGCCAATACAGGCAATGACCTGATTCAAAGCGATGGCCAAGCGCAAGAGCAGGTGATGCGCCGAGCGTTAGACATTGCAGGCATCGCTCCTGAAAGCATTACAGCCGTTAAAACACACGGCATCGGCACGGCTGACAGCGATGCCGCCGAATTGGCCGCACTGGAAAATATATTCGGTACACTGCCGCCTTTGATGGCGTTTAAGCCGCAAATCGGACACACGCTTGGCGCAACGGCAGCCCTCGAAACGGCTTTGCTTTTATCCGCTTTAAAACAAGGCGGAAGCAGCGATTATCAGGGGCGGGAAATTCGTTTTTCCGAGTGCGCGGCTTCACAAAAAGGCGGCTTTTTCTGTTTGGCCAATCAGTTTGGTTTTGGCGGCAGCAACACATCTTTGGTATGGCAATGGCAACCGTAAATCCTAATATCCGTATTACCGCCGCCGTGCGTTTTGATACTGACGCCGGCACCGGCGGTAAAATCCTCAAACAAACCTTAAAGCAGCAAAGCGGTATAGATACCCGCCGCCTCAGCCGCTTGAGTTTGATTGCCTCGCTTGGTGCAGGGCAGTTAAAGGAACAAAGCGAAATCCGTTCTGATTGCGCTGTTTTTCTCGGTACACCATTTTCTTCGCCATCCGTATTTGAAAAAATGGCAGACAATGTGCTGAACCATCACGCCGCGATGCCGTTTGACTTTATCGCCAATCTGCACAACTCTCCCGTTTTTCATGCCGCGCAAGCGTTAGGCACGCATGGTGCAACTTTGGTCGTGGCTGCTGACAACAATGTGGATACCTGCTTTCATCCATTATTGCTGGCGATGCAGTCTGTGCAAAATGGCGGACAAGCTGCGGTTGGCTGGGCATATGAACATCAAGCAGCTCATGCCGATACCCATGAAGGCAGTATTTGGATGTTGCTTGAAGCCGGTGCAGAGCAGGGTGTTCCCATTGTGTTGAATGATGAAGTGATGCAGGCTGATAGGCCATCTGAAAAGCCGCAATATTATTGGCAAAATATCGCCGATTGGATAGAAGAAGTAATGGCGCATGAGGGTAGGGATGTGAAGAAATATACTTTGGCGTAATTAGCAAATGATTTTAGAGAAAGTATTTGTCTGTTAAATAAAAAAGTTTACGTCATTAAAAAGGCCGTCTGAAATATTTTCAGACGGCCTTTTTGTATCAAAAACCAATCAACGAGACATCTCGCCTCGAATAGCGCGGATATTCGCTTGACGGGCGTTGATGGTATGGGTCAGTTGTTGGATTTTAATCTGGTCGCCTTTTTGTTTGGCCGCATTCAGCTGGGTTTGAAGGTGGGTAATAGCGGCCTGTTCATTGCGTACTTCGGTCTGCAATATCTGTTTGCGGGTTTCTTTAGGGCTTGGCTTAGGAGCCGGCGTAACCACAGGAGCAGTACGGATAACAGGGGCTTTGTATTTGCTGTATGAAGAGGCGCGTGATTTGTTCTGACGGTTGCGCAGGATAATATTGAGGCGCGGATTGGCGGCTTCGGCTGTATTGGTCACACTTGTAATTGGAATATGGGGCAAAATTTTAATATCGTTGTAAACATTGCTTGGATCAAACGGAATATTAGCAGCAGGTGTATATGCCTTAGGGAAAGGTGTTTGCGCGGATGTTTTGCTTTGATCTACCGGGGAAACCGTTGTAGCAGGTTTATTTGGTACATTTGATTCTACTGTTGGCGCAACAACGGTTTTAATCGTTTGTTCGTTAGCCGTGTTTGCGACAGTTGTTTTACCAGTATTGGTGTTTTTTGCATTATATCGGGTTGAGGTTTTGGTATAGGCTTTACCTTTACGCTTGGTTTCAACTTTGATAGGTGTTTTGTCAATTGCTTCATCTGAGGTAATTACGGTTTGGTTATTTTGTTTGGCCGTAGTTTTATCAGGTGTTTGGGGTAAAACAACAGGATTCTGAATAATTGTTTGAGGGAGTTGAATCGCAGATGTTGTTGGAAGGGTTTGCGTAATAGGGGTAGGAGTATTGTTTGGAGTTTGAACAGCCATAGTTTGAGGCTGTGTAGTAGCAGACATGACCTTGAGAACGTCGGTAGTGTCAATTTCAGACTTTATTGTAGGGGCAGTGTCTAAAACAGCTGTATCGCTGAGAATGGCAAGGCCGTCAGCAACGTTTTTGTCAATTTGAGAAGTTAGACGTGCTTGCGCAATAGGAATGGAAATAGGTGCGGGAATACCGTATTCATTTCGAGTAACAACGACTGGGGTTTGTACCGCAGGCGTTGCTTGAGAAGCATGAGCGTAGTCAGCGGCAGATGCTTTAAATTCTGTTGTTTGTACCGTTTTTAAAGCGGACATATCATTGAGAATGGCGGAACCATTTGTAACGGATTTATTAGTTGGTTCAGATTCAGTGAATACGTTAGGTTCTGCAACAATGCCGCTCTCTGTGGTGGTGTTTGTGTCAACTACGCGGCAGGTATTGTTGATCTGGTATGAAGCATAAACAGTGATGCCTTCAACATTGCAGACATACTCGGCAGCGTTGGCGGCGGCAGGGAGGGTCAGGCTGAGGGCAATGGCGGTTTTGCAGAAAAACGGTTTCATAAAGGCAATAGAATCAGGTTGTTTGTTTAAAGTGTAATTATACTATGTACACTGTCAGCATCCGCCAACTTATTTTTAGGCGGTGTAAAACTGTGGCTGGAAGGTTGAAAATTGGAACAAAAGATCTTAGGCCGTCTGAAACTTGTCATATAAAGTTTCAGACGGCCTTTACTGTCATGGCGGATTAAGCGTTCAACAGGCTTTCGTCCAATGTCAGCTCTTCGTTTTTATTGACGGCGACTTTGCGTGTCAAAACGTTTTGGGCGATTTCGTGTGCTTCGGCAAGCGAGTGCATCAGGTAAGTGCCGCATTGGTATTCGTTCAACTCGGGGATTTTGCTTTGGTCTTGAACGGTCAAAACATCCTGCATTGAAGCGAGCCATGCGTCGGCCACTTTTTGCTCGTCGGGCGTACCGATGAGACTCATGTAGAAACCGGTGCGGCAGCCCATCGGGGAAATGTCGATGATTTCAACGCCGTTGCCGTTTAAGTGGTCGCGCATAAAACCGGCGAACAGGTGCTCCAGCGTGTGAATGCCTTTTTCAGGCAGGATTTCTTTGTTGGGAATGCAGAAACGCAGGTCGAATACGGTAATGGTGTCGCCTTTGGGCGTGGTCATGGTTTTGGCCACGCGTACGGCAGGGGCGTGCATACGGGTGTGGTCGACTTTGAAACTGTCTAGTAGGGGCATTTGGGTGTCCTTTGAGGTAAATAGATTTTTAGCTAGGGATATTTGAAGACTGAATCACAATTCCGCAATCTCAACTGCTTCGCCTGAAGCCTCGCTCAGTGCTTCGTTTAAAACGTCGTAGAAATCGCGGCTGTCGCGCGTTGCCAGCCATTTGCCGTTTTGCTCGGCGAAATGGTAGCCGCCGCTTTTGGCGGCAATCCACAATTCTTGGTTGGGCGTGTGGCGGTTGACGATGATTTGCGTGCCGTTTTCGGCTTCGATGGTCAGTACGTTTCCGGCAAACTGGCAGTCGAAATCCCAGCCGTTTTCATCGATTTGGTCTTCGATGTGTTCGAACAATTCTTCGCTCATGCGGATGAATTCGCTTTCTGTCATCATGGCTTTTTGTGTGGTTTTTGTTTAAGATACCGAATCTTGCCACATTCGTAATGATGAAGAAAGTTTTACTGATGAAATACGGCGTATTTTTTGCAGCGGCAACGGCTCTGCTGCTCTCTGCCTGCGGCTACAAAGGCGATCTCTACCTGCCCAAAGAAGGCGACAAGGCACACTTCGGCGTGATTCAAACCGGCTTGAAATTCGATACGGCCAAAGAACCGACTACTCAAACCAACGATTAAAAAAAGACTTCACAAACATGACTTTATTCTGCGAACAACTCCCTTATACACACCTTGCCGAAGAGTTTGGTACGCCACTTTATGTGTACAGCAAATCTGCGCTGACCGAGGCGTTTGAAAACTACCAAACCGCGTTTGCTGCTTTAAATCCGCTTGTCTGCTACGCAGTGAAAGCGAATGGCAACCTGAGCATCATCAAGCACTTTGCTTCTTTGGGGAGCGGTTTTGACATTGTATCCGGCGGCGAGTTGGCGCGTGTTTTGGCGGCAGGCGGCGATGCGGCGAAAACGATTTTTTCCGGTGTGGGCAAGAGTGAAGCAGAAATTGAATTCGCACTGAATGCAGGCGTGAAATGCTTCAATATGGAGAGCATTCCCGAAATCGACCGCATTCAGAAAGTTGCCGCGCGTTTGGGTAAAGTCGCTCCGGTTTCCCTGCGCGTCAACCCTGATGTCGATGCCAAAACCCATCCTTATATCTCCACCGGCCTGAAAGCCAACAAGTTCGGTATTGCCTATGCCGATGTGCTTGAGGCCTATCGTCATGCTTCCCGACAAAACCATTTGAAAATCGTCGGTATCGACTGCCATATCGGCTCACAACTGACCGACCTCAGCCCGCTTGTCGAAGCCTGCGAACGTATCTTGGCCTTGGTCGACCAACTGGCAGATGAAGGTATTGTGTTGGAACACTTGGACTTGGGCGGCGGTGTCGGCATTGTTTACCAAGATGAAAATGTGCCTGATTTGGGTGCGTATGCCAAAGAAGTTCAAAAACTGATCGGTACACGCCGTCTGAAACTGGTTCTCGAGCCCGGCCGCAGTTTGGTCGGCAATGCAGGTGCGTTGTTGACGCGCGTTGAATTCGTCAAACATGGCGAAGAGAAAAACTTTGTGATGGTCGATGCGGCGATGAACGATTTGATGCGTCCGGCGCTTTATGATGCCTATCATCACATCGAAGCGGTCGAAACCAAAGACATTGAGCCTTTGACGGCCAATATCGTCGGCCCGATTTGCGAAACCGGCGACTTTCTCGGCAAAGACCGCACCATCGCCTGCGAAGAAGGGGATTTGCTGCTTATCCGCAGCGCCGGTGCGTATGGCTCAAGCATGGCGAGCAACTACAACACGCGCAACCGTGCGGCGGAAGTGTTGGTTGACGGCAGCGAGTGTACACTTATCCGTCAACGTGAAACCGTCGAGCAGCAAATGGCCAACGAATTGGCTTGTTTGTAAGGTTTGATTGTTTAAAAGGCCGTCTGAAAGCTTGATTAACTTTCAGACGGCCTTTGTTATGTGTTATGAAAGAAAAGGGCGTGTATCCAACACGCCCTTTTTTTAGTTTATCAATAATGCGGCGGAATCTCGTCGCGCAGGCTGTACGGTTCACGTTCGCCGTTTGCGCCTTTGTCCTGCATCCGTTGATACAGAAGCCGCAACTGGCCTTGCTGCAAATCCAAAGCCTGCTGCATCTTGGCGATGGTGTCGTTCAGGCTGCCGATTAAATCTTCCTGCAAGGCCGTCTGAATTTCCAGCTCCGTGACGCGGTGTTCCAATTCTTGAATATCGCTCATATTACAGCACCATCGCGGCAATCCAGCCGGCAGCCATCAGCGGGATATTGTAGTGGATAAAAGTCGGGATAACCGAATCGCGGATGTGGTCGTGTTGACCGTCGGCGTTCAAACCCATGGTTGGGCCGAGTGTCGAGTCGGAAGCAGGAGAGCCAGCATCGCCCAGTGCACCGGCCGTGCCGACGATGGCAACGGTCGCCATAGGCGAGAAGCCCAAGCTAATGCACAAAGGCACATAAATCGCGGTGATAATCGGTAAAGTCGAGAAGGATGAGCCGATGCCCATGGTCACCAGCAAGCCGACGCACAACATGGTCAATGCGGCCATGCCTTTATTACCGCCGAACAAAGCCATGCTGCGTTCGACCAAAGGCTGAATGTCGCCGGTCGCGTTCATTACAGCGGCGAAACCTTGTGCCGCAATCATAATAAAGCCGACCATCGCCATCATTTTGATGCCTTCGCCGAAGACATCGCTGGCGGCAGAGCGGTTCATCACGCCCAACATCATAAACACAGCAAAGCCCAACATAGCGCCCAACACCAGCGAACCATCATACAAAAGCTGAATGGCAAAACACACGGCAATCGCCACGGCCGCCACCAAGCTGCGATAGGTTGACGGCTCTTGTTGTTGCACTGCCGCACGGTTGTCTTCCGTGTCAGTGGTATTGTTTTGATAAATACGCGGCTTGCGGTAGTGCAAAAAGGCCAGCAGCAAGCCGGACACCATGCCCAAAGCCGGAATCGCCATCGCATGCATCACATTGATGCCGCTGGTGTCCATGCCTGCCGAGCGGATATTGCCCAACATGATGTCGTTCAAGAAAATGGCGCCGAAACCGTAAGGCAGGAACATATAAGTCGTTACCAAGCCAAACGTAATCACGCAGGCCACCAAGCGGCGGTCGAGTTTCAAACGGTTGAACACCAACAGTAGCGGCGGAATAATCATCGGGATAAACGCAATATGAATCGGCACAACGTTTTGGCTCATCACACCCATGCACAAAATAATCGCCAGCAGCAGCCATTTGACCGCACCTTCGCCTTTCGCATTGCCTTCGCCGCCGTTGAGTTTGCGGATAATCACGCCGGCGAGCTGTTGCGGCAGACCGGAATGCGTGATGGCCATGGCAAACGCACCGAGCATGGCATAAGACAGCGCGATTTGCGCCCCGCCTTTCAGGCCTTCGTTAAAAACAGGAATAATCCCTTGCTGCACCACATCGCCGGCCGCGTTGGTTACATTCTCCAAGGGCATACCGGCCACCAAGCCGCCGACAAACGCGCCGACAGCCAAGCTGAGCACCACATGCACGCGCGATAAAGACAGCACAAGCATGATGATGACCGCAATTACAACCGCATTCATATCGTTCTCCGTTGTTCAGACGGCCTGTTATGTAAAAACAGGCAATCATCTGTTTACATATTACAAATAAACATCATAACCCAAGCATGAAGCCTTTGCAAAAAACGGCAGGCCGTCTGAAAACCAGATCATCAACTCTCAGACGGCCTGAAGTGATTTCTTGTTTTATGTTTCAAAATGGTATGCGGTTTATCGCCGAGATTAAGATATTCAAAAATAGCCAAAAAAACGCGCGTTTCCTATTCTTTGCATATTGTATAAATGTTAAAATCGACACAATGCTCTATTTTTAGGTTTGTAGCTGAAACTCAAGCAGTTATTTATAAAATCTAATTCGATAATACACAAATAAAGGAAAGAAGTTATGGATATTCTGACGCGGCTGCACAATCTGCCGCCCTCCCGCTTCCATTACAAACTTTTGGTGTTGGTCGGCATAGGCTGGCTGTTTGATGCCATGGATACAGGCTTGGTGTCGTTTGTATTGCCGGCTTTGGGCAAAGATTGGGCGCTGGCTCCGGCGCAGTTGGGCTGGATTGTCAGTATTGCCTTCGTCGGCATGGCCTTGGGCGCGGTATTCAGCGGCTGGCTGGCGGACAGGTTCGGACGGAAAACCGTTTTTGCCGGTACGATGGTGGTGTACAGCATTGCCACAGGCTTGTGCGCACTCGCGCCTGACTTGGCGGTTTTGCTGGTGTGCCGCTTTTTTGTCGGTGTCGGTTTGGGTGGCCAACTGCCCGTCGCCGTGTCGCTGGTCAGCGAATATGCGCCGCCGAAAGTACGCGGCCGTTTTATTGTGTTGTTGGAAAGCTTTTGGGGCTTGGGCTGGCTCTCGGCCGCGCTGGTGTCTTATTTCTTTATTCCGCAAACCGGCTGGCACAGCGCGTTTTTATTCGGCGCCTTACCCCTGTTTTATGTGCCGTTGGTGTTGAAGTTTGTTCCCGAATCCGTGCCTTACTTGCTTTCCCGCGGCAAAACCAACGAAGCGCACCGTTTGGTATCCGCGCTGGAAACTCAATCGGGCATCACGCCGCCGACAGAAGCCGTTGCCGCCCCGGCCGCCCCGCGCGAACGCATCCGCTTCGTCCAACTTTGGCAACATCCGTTTGCACGGCGCACGCTGATGCTGTGGCTGGTTTGGTTCGGCATTGTGTTTTCGTATTACGGCATTTTTACTTGGTTGCCCAAATTACTAGTCGAGCAGGGTAATACCGTGGTCAAAACCTTTGAATATGTGCTGGTGATGATTGTTGCGCAACTGCCCGGCTATATTGCCGCCGCGGCTTTGGTGGAAAGAATCGGTCGCAAAGCAACGCTGGCAGGCTTTCTGGCCGCTTGCGCCGTGTGCGCATGGTTTTTCGGGCAAAGCACAACTGCGGCCGAAGTCATGATCTGGGGCAGCCTGATGTCCTTCTTCAACTTGGGTGCATGGGGCGTTTTGTACACCTACACCCCCGAACTCTACCCCTTGCGCTTCCGTGCCTTCGCATCCGGCTGGGCAGGCGCCATCGGCCGCGTCGGCGGCATACTCGCGCCCATGGTAGTGGCGGCGATGGTGGGCAACAGCGGCGGCTTCGGCAATATCTTTATGATGTTTGCGCTGGTTATGCTGCTGATTGTGGCGGTAATCTTGGTATTGGGTGAAGAAACCAAAGGCCGTACGCTGGAAGACATCAGTCAATAAAAGGCAGACATAAAACAAAGGCCGTCTGAAAAATATTTTTCAGACGGCCTTTGTTTTATTTTGATTATGTAATTTTAATACATTGGTTTTCTGTTCTTATTTTAATATGCGGGGAAAGCGACCAAGAATGACCGTCTTTGGTTTCTTTAGGATAAAACCATTATACTTCAATAAATTAAAATGAATAAATGATAAAGATGCTGTCTGAAAAGTTCAATCATGGTTTGTGATGTAGGTCAAAGCAGAATGTAACTAAATTACTTATAGTAATCGTAGTGAAAATTTATTGACCTTATTGCCATCTTTTATTAAGGAGATACACCATGAACGCATCAGCCGACAACGTCGTCAGCCCAGCCGTAGCCGAGGTAAATAGCCTGGTTGAAAAGGGTTTGCGCGCGTTGGATGAGTTTCTTAAGTTGGATCAGGAGCAGATTGATTTTATTGTGGCCAAAGCCTCTATCGCCGCGCTGGACAAACATGGTGTACTCGCCATGCACGCGGTCGAAGAAACGGGGCGCGGTGTATTTGAAGATAAAGCGACCAAAAACCTGTTTGCCTGCGAAAACGTCGTGCGCTGCCTGCGCGATTTGAAAACCGTGGGCGTCATCAGCGAAGACGATGTAACCGGCATTACCGAAATCGCCGATCCGGTCGAGGTCGTCTGCGGTATCGTGCCGACCACCAATCCGACTTCCACCACCATTTTCAAATCCCTGATTGCGCTGAAAACCCGCAATCTGATTATTTTCTCGTTCCACCCTTCCGCCCAGTAGTGTTCCACCCTTCCGCCCAGTAGTGTTCCACCCTTCCGCCCAGTAGTGTTCCACCCTTCCGCCCAGTAGTGTTCCACCCTTCCGCCCAGCAGTGTTCCGCCCACGCCGCCCAAATCGTGCGTGATGCCGCGATTGCCGCCGGCGCGCCGGAAAACTGCATCCAGTGGATTGAAAAACCGTCTATGGAAGGCACTTCCGCGCTGATGAAGCATCCGGGCGTGGCGACGATTTTGGCGACCAGCGGCAATGCGATGGTGGAAGCCGCTTATTCCTGCGGCAAACCCGCGCTCGGCGTCGGTGCGGGCAACGTGCCTGCCTATGTTGAAAAAAAACGGCAAACATCCAGCAGGCGGCACACGACATCGTGATGTCCAAAGCGTTCGACAACGGCATGATTTGCGCCAGCGAACAAGCCGTCATCGCCGATAAAGAGATTTATAAAGAGCTGGTCGAAGAGTTCAAATCCTACGGCGTGTACTTTGCCAACAAAAAAGAAAAAGCCATGCTCGAAGACTTCATCTTCGGCGTTACGGCAAACTGCGCCAACTGCGGCGGCGCGAAACTCAATGCCGCCGTTGTGGGCAAACCGGCGGCGTGGATTGCCGAACAGGCTGGGTTTAAAGTCCCTGAAAAAACTAACATCATCATCGCCGAATGCCGCGAAGTCGGCCCCAACGAGCCGCTGACCCGCGAAAAACTCTCGCCCGTACTGGCGATGCTCAAAGCAGATTCCACCGAACAAGGCTTGCAGTTTGCCGAACAAATGGTCGCCTTCGACGGCTTGGGACACTCCGCCGCCATCCATACCGCCGACCATGAATTGGCAAAAACCTTCGGCACCCGCGTCAAAGCCTTGCGCGTGATTTGGAACTCGCCTTCCACCTTCGGCGGCATCGGCGACGTTTACAACGCCTTCCTGCCGTCTCTGACCTTGGGCTGCGGCTCTTACGGCAAAAACTCCGTCGGCGGCAACGTCAGCGCAGTCAACCTGTTAAACATCAAAAAAGTAGGCCGTCGGAGAAACAACATGCAATGGTTCAAAGTACCCGCCAAAATCTATTTCGAGCGCGATTCCATCCAATACCTGCAAGACATGAAAGACTGCGAAAAAGTCATGATTGTGACCGACCGTTTGATGGTCGATTTGGGCTTCGTCGATAAAGTGACCCACCAGCTCCACCAACGCAAAAACAAAGTAACCATCCAGCTTTTCACCGACGTCGAAGCCGATCCGAGCGTCCAAACCGTCTATAAAGGTACGGACTTGATGCGTAGCTTCCAGCCGGACACCATTATCGCGCTGGGCGGCGGTTCGCCGATGGACGCAGCCAAAGCCATGTGGCTCTTCTACGAGCAGCCGCAAGTCGATTTTGAAGACTTGGTGCAAAAATTCATGGACATCCGCAAACGCGCCTTCCGCTTCCCCGAATTGGGCCGCAAAGCCAAATTCATCGGCATCCCCACCACATCGGGCACCGGCTCCGAAGTCACGCCGTTTACCGTCATCAGCGACGGCGACAAAAAATACCCCATCGCCGACTACTCGCTACCCCCGACCATCGCCGTCGTCGATCCCGCGTTTACCATGACCGTTCCCGCTGGCGTAACCGCCGACACCGGTCTGGACGTACTGACCCACGCCGTAGAAGCATACGTTTCCGTGCTTGCCAACGACTTTACCGACGGCCTCGCCCTGCAAGCCATCAAGCTCGTGTTCCAATACCTCGAACGCTCCTACAAACACGGCGCGTCCGACCCCGAAGCACGCGAACACATGCACAATGCCTCCACCATCGCAGGCATGGCGTTTGCCAATGCGTTCTTGGGCATCAACCACTCGATGGCACACAAAATCGGCGGCAAATACCACGTTCCTCACGGCCGCGCCAACGCCATCCTGCTGCCGCACGTCATCCGCTACAACGGCACGCGCCCGCAGAAAACCGCCACCTGGCCGAAGTACAACTACTACAAAGCCGACCTGAAATATCAGGAAATCGCCCGTACCTTAGGCCTGCCATGCAGCACACCGGCAGAAGGCGTCGAATCCTTCGCCCGCGCCTGTCATGAACTGGCGGTCAACGTCGGCATCAAAATGTCGTTGAAAGAGCAGGGCATCGATGAGAAAACCTTCATCGACGGCCGCAAAGAACTGGCCATGATGTCTTTTGAAGACCAATGTACCCCGGCCAACCCACGCCTCGCCATGGTGGCCGATATGGAAGAAATCCTGACCAAAGCCTATTACGGCGAATAAAATCGGGTAGTAAAAAAGGCCGTCTGAAACCTGAATATAGGGTTTCAGACGGCCTTTCTTTATTCGGCTAAACCTTGTTTTTATCAAAGCGAAGGTTTTCATTTGAATACTATGGTTCAAAAATATCTTTATGATTTTGATTTAATTGAAAACCTTACATTTAAATGAAATAACGGTTAGAATTGAAAGCCAAAATAAAAGGCCGTCTGAAAACCAAGTTTCAGACGGCCTTTATCCGTATGGCTAAACCTTAAAAGCGGTTTAGACGACGATATTCACCAAGCGTCCGGGAACGACGATGATTTTCTTGGCGGGCTTGCCTTCCATGAATTTCACCGCGCCTTCGGTGGCGAGTGCGGCGGCTTCGAGGTCGGCTTTGGAGGCGTCGGCGGCGACGGTGATTTTGCCGCGCAGTTTGCCGTTGACTTGAACCATCACTTCGATTTCGGATTTGACCAAGGCGGCTTCGTCGACTGTCGGCCAGCCTGCTTCCCACAGTTTCGCGCTGTTCAATTCGCTCCATAGGGTTTCGCAGATGTGCGGCACGATGGGCCACAGCAGGCGTACGGCGGTTTCCAATACTTCTTGGGCGACGGCGCGGCCTTGTTCGCTGCCGGTGTCGGTTTTGTCGTATTGGTTGAGCAATTCCATCACGGCGGCGATGGCGGTGTTGAACTGCTGGCGGCGGCCGTAGTCGTCGCTGACTTTGGCGATAGTGGAATGCAGTTTGTGGCGCAGGTCTTTGAGTTCTTTAGACAAATCGTCTTGGCTGCCTGCAAACGCTTTGACCGCGCCGCCTTGTTTCAGGTATTCGTAAACGGTGCGCCACAGGCGGCGCAAGAAGCGGTGTGCGCCTTCGACGCCGCTGTCGCTCCATTCGAGGGACTGCTCTGGCGGTGCGGCGAACATCATGAACAGGCGGGCGGTGTCCGCGCCGTAGGCGTTAATCAGTTCTTGCGGATCGACTCCGTTGTTTTTGGACTTGGACATTTTTTCCGTGCCGCTGATGACAACGGGCTGCCCGTCGGCTTTGAGGACGGCGGAAACGGGGCGGCCTTTGTCATCGAAAGTCAATTCGACATCGGCGGGGTTGATCCAGTCTTTGCTGCCGTTGGCGTTTTCGCGGTAGTAGGTTTCGCAGACGACCATGCCTTGCGTGAGCAGGCGTTCGAACGGTTCGTCCACGCTGACCAAGCCTTCGTCGCGCATCAGTTTGGTGAAGAAGCGCGCGTACAAGAGGTGCAGAATCGCGTGTTCGATACCGCCGATGTATTGGTCGACCGCGCCCCAGTATTTCGCGGCTTCAGTCGATACCATGCCTTCTGCGAACTTGGGCGACATGTAGCGGAAGAAATACCAGCTCGATTCCATGAAGGTGTCCATGGTGTCGGTTTCGCGTTTCGCCGCGCCGCCGCAGCATGGGCAGGTGGTTTCGTAAAATTCGGGCATTTTTGCCAAAGGCGAACCCATGCCGTCGGGGACGACGTTTTCAGGCAGGACGACGGGCAGTTGGTCGGCTGGCACGGGGACGTCGCCGCATTGTTCGCAATGGACGATGGGAATCGGGCAGCCCCAGTAGCGTTGGCGCGAAATACCCCAGTCGCGCAGGCGGTATTGGGTTTTCGGTTCGCCTGCTCCGATAGCTTGTAATTTAGCGGCGACAGCATCAAATGCTGTCTGATAATTCATGCCGTCCAGTTCACCTGAGTTGATTAAGACCATGAAGTCATCTTTGACTCCATACCATACTTGCCATTTATTAGGCATAAACGGCAAATCTCTTGAATCGGAACCACTACCATCACCATAACCAGCACCACATCCGGAACCACCACCAAAACCCATAGCCTCTTCTTGCTCTGGCGAAAGTCCGATTGTTATGCGTTGTAAAACCTGCTTTTTAGGCAGATTGTATTTGGTGGCGAACTCGAAATCGCGTTCGTCGTGCGCCGGAACCGCCATCACCGCGCCGTCGCCGTAGCCCCACAATACATAGTTGGCAATCCACACTTCCAGCTTGTCGCCGTTGAGCGGGTTGACGACGTAGCGGCCAGTCGGCACGCCTTTTTTCTCCATCGTCGCCATGTCGGCTTCGGCAACGGAGCCGGCTTTGCATTCGGCGATAAATGCCTGCAATTCGGGTTTGTCGGCGGCTGCGGCGGTTGCCAGCGGATGTTCGGCGGCAACGGCAACATAAGTCGCGCCCATCAGCGTGTCGGGACGGGTGGTATAAACTTGCAGAAATTTCGCGTAATCACCTTCCAAACCTTGTTTGCTGTCGTCTGAAACGGCAAAGCGCACGGTCATACCGCGAGATTTGCCGATCCAGTTGCGCTGCATGGTTTTGACTTGTTCCGGCCAGTGTTCCAGCTTGTCCAAGTCGTTGAGCAGCTCTTCGGCGTAATCGGTGATTTTGAAGTAATACATCGGAATTTCGCGCTTTTCGATCAACGCGCCCGAACGCCAACCGCGCCCGTCGATGACTTGCTCGTTGGCAAGGACAGTTTGGTCGACGGGGTCCCAGTTTACCGTGCCGTTTTTGCGATAGACGATGCCTTTTTCAAACAGCTTGGTAAACAGCCATTGTTCCCAGCGGTAGTATTCGGGTTTGCAGGTGGCGACTTCGCGCTCCCAGTCAATCGCAAAACCCAGGCTTTTGAGCTGGGTTTTCATGTATTCGATGTTGTCGTAAGTCCATGCGGCAGGGGCGACGTTGTTTTTCATCGCCGCATTTTCCGCAGGCATGCCGAACGCGTCCCAACCCATGGGCTGCATGACGTTGAAGCCGTTTAAGAGTTTGAAGCGGCTCAATACGTCGCCGATGGTGTAGTTGCGCACATGCCCCATGTGCAGCTTACCGCTGGGGTAAGGGAACATGGAAAGGCAGTAGTATTTGGGTTTGGAAGCGTCTTCGGAGACGTTGAAAATACGGGCGTCGTCCCATTTTTTCTGCGCCGCAGGCTCAATGGCGGCGGGTTGATATTGTTCTTGCATGATGTTTCGCTTTGTACAAAAGGCGTTGGAAAATAAAATCAAACGCAGATTATAGCGGATTCAGAAGCGGATTGCTTGTGTCGTAACATCATGTCAACCGCTTTGTTTAGCATTGTTGTTTCCCGTTTGTTTTGATGTGGAAGAACGCAAACAATCAAAAGGCCGTCTGAAAACAGGGTTTCAGACGGCCTGAGTATGAAAGGTTAACGGTAAGTCTGGCAACGGACGGCTTCTTCCTTGCAGAACATTTCCGCATGCTGGCGGCGGCATTGCTGGATCACATCCAAGCGGGCGCGGCCGTGGTTGACGTTTTCAGCACGGAAGGTGTCGGTAAATGCCGACAACGTGCACACATGAACTTCGTTGTTTCTGCGTGCGGAACGCTCGTCCAAACGTTCGCTCAGCAGGCGGTTTACTTGGGCAGTCAGCGCTGCCACCTGACGCTCCAGTGCCGCAATGCGTTCGCTGTCGGAAGGTGCGGCTTGGGCAGCGGTCGCCATCAGCATCAGGCATAAAAAGGAAGCAACTTTTTTCATTATGGAAGAAAACCTTTCTAATATAAAACAGCGACATAGGGTTAAATATTCTTTCACTTTAAGGCCATTATCATGCTTTGACAAAGCGAGGGAGGCCGTCTGAAACAAAATTTTCAGACGGCCTTAAAAATATCGACTTGAGTTTTTTACCTTCCGCCCACATATCCGACCCAGTTCAAACTTATTCAAAACACTATCAAAATTATGAGTACCCAAGATTATTACGAAACCCTTGGTGTTGCCCGCAGCGCTAGCGACGATGAAATCAAAAAAGCCTACCGCAAGCTGGCAATGAAATACCATCCCGACCGCAATCCTGACAACAAAGAAGCGGAAGAAAAATTTAAAGAAGTCCAAAAAGCTTACGACACCTTGTCTGACAAGGAAAAACGTACCATGTACGACCAATACGGCCATGCCGCGTTCGAACAGGGCGCAGGTGCGGGCGGATTCGGTGGCTTTGGCGGTTTTGGCGGCCAAGGCGGATTCGGTGGTGCGCAAGGCTTCGATTTTTCCGATATTTTCAGCCAAATGTTCGGCGGTGGCGGCAGCGCAGGCGGCCGTCAGCCGGATTACAGCGGTGCGGACTTGCAGGTCGGCATAGAGATTTCGCTTGAAGAAGCCGCCAAAGGCGTGAAAAAACGCATCAACATTCCGACTTACGAAGAATGTGATGTCTGCCACGGCTCAGGTGCCAAACCGGGCACATCCGCATCGACTTGTTCGACCTGTCACGGCTCAGGCACGGTACACGTCCGTCAAGCTATTTTCCAAATGCAGCAGACTTGTCCGACTTGTCACGGTACAGGCAAAGAAATCAAAGACCCTTGCGTCAAATGCCGTGGCGAAGGCCGCACCAAAACCAGCAAAACAGTTGAAGTCAACATTCCGGCAGGCATCGACGACGGTCAACGCATCCGCTTGAGCGGCGAGGGCGAGCCGGGTCAACACGGCGCACCGGCAGGCGATTTGTACGTCAATGTCCGCGTAAGACAGCACAAAATCTTCGAGCGCAACGGCTTGGACCTGCATTGCGAACTGCCGATCAGCTTTGCCATTGCCGCATTGGGCGGCGAAGTCGAAGTGCCGACTTTGGACGGCAAAGTCAAACTGCACATTCCGAAAGAAACGCAAACCGGCCGCCGCATGCGCGTGAAAGGCAAAGGCATCAAGTCTCTGCGCTCCAGCTCGACCGGCGATTTGTACTGCCACATTTTGGTTGAAACACCGGTCAACCTGACCGATCGTCAGAAAGAGTTACTGGAAGAATTTGAAAAAATCTCCTCCGGCCTCGATCTCAGCCAAACCCCGCGCAAGAAATCGTTTTGGGAAAAAGTAGGCGATTTGTTCTCCGATAATTAATCGCTGTGAAAAAGGCCGTCTGAAACCTGCTTTATAGGGTTTCAGACGGCCTTTTGTTTTTCTTTCTGTTGCTTCAAGCCATGAATTGTCTTACAATTCGCGCTTCACTCTTACGGGAGTAGCCATTCGGCGCAATGCCGAAACCGTTGTCAACATAATCGGCTTGTGCGGCCGTGGTAGCGGTATCTTCCCTGCTTTATCGGAAGACAGGCAAGACGTAAGCGTTGTCCATACCCTTGCGGGCGGTATGCACAGCGCTTTTTGTTTGCCCGCTTTTCGGTTGAGTATCTTAAATCATGGAAGCTTTTTTCTCCTCGGCGCTGAGCGTTGCCATTGCCGAAATCGGCGATAAGACGCAATTACTGGCGCTCTTTTTAGCAGCACGTTTTGCCCACAAAAACGCGATTGTTGCCGGTATCTTTATTGCAACCCTGTTGAACCATCTTGTTTCGGCCGCACTCGGTGTCTGGCTGGCATCCGCTATTTCGCCCGAAGTTATGAAATGGGTGGTTGGCGGCAGCTTTATTGCGGTCGGATTATGGCTGCTGTTGCCGGACAAAGACGAAGACCCTGACGGCAAGTGGCTGAAATACGGCGCATTTACGGCGACGGTCGTCCTGTTTTTCTTGGCGGAAATCGGCGATAAAACGCAGATTGCGACGGTTCTTTTGGCGGCAAAATACCAATCTATCCTGCTGGTCGTGGTCGGCAGTATTGCCGGTTTGATGATTGCTTCTGTGCCTGCCGTGTATTTGGGAGAAATGCTGATGCGCAAAATTCCGGCCAAAGCAGTGCGCATTGCTGCGTGTATCTTGTTCTGCCTGCTGGGTATTTTGACCCTGCTTGGCGACGGTATTGTGTTGAAGGCCGTCTGAAATGTGGGATATTGTTTTTGAACACGAAGACTTTGTGGTCATCAATAAGCCTTGCGGCGTATCGGTGCACAGCGAATCGGAAGGGGATGTTTGCCTGACCGCATCGCTGGCGCAACAGCTCGGCGTTGAACGCGTGTGGCTGGTTCACCGTTTGGACAAAGCCACCAGCGGCCTGTTGCTGTTTGCGTTAAACCACGACAGCGCGGCGGCTTTGTCGGCACAGTTTGCCGAGAAAACCATGCGTAAAACTTATTTGGCACTCGGTACGCACAAGCCGGCGAAAAAGCAGGGTTGGGTAAAAGGCGGTATGGCGCGTTCGCGGCGCGGTACATGGAAGCTGACGCGTGACGAGGATAATTTTGCCGTTACCCGTTTCAGCAGCCAAAGCCTGAAGCCCGGTTTGCGTCTGTTTGTGTTGCAACCGTTTACCGGCAAAACCCATCAGCTGCGCGTGGCTATGAAAAGCATAGGCAGTCCGATTTTGGGCGATACACTGTATGGCGGCGATGAGGCGGAACATCTGTTTCTGCACGCTTGGCGTTTGATTTTCGACTATCGCGGCGAGCATTTCGATATTCGGATTGCACCCGATAAAACATGGCCGTCTGAAATCGATTTGTCGGTGTGTTTGGGTTCGGATGAATCCGAATAGAAACAGTGAAATTTTTGTGTAAAAAAAGGCCGTCTGAAATTGTTCAGACGGCCTTTTGATTGTTTCAAGTTTACATTTCCAATTCGCTCAAACCCGGCAAGTCGGCAAAACAGCGGTCGTGCGTGATTTGGCAGAAGTTGTCCAGATAGCCTTTGTTGGCATCTTCCGTACGAATGGCGGCATAAAGTTTGCTTTGCAGGCCGTCTGAAGTAATTTTGCGGTGGACGACGTAGCCTTTTTCCAAATACGGCATGACCGTCCAATAGGGTAGGGCGGCGATGCCGCGTTTGCTGGCAACCAGCTGAATAATGGCAATGGTCAGCTCGCTATGGCGGCGTGGCGGATTAATGCCTTTGGGCAGCAGCACTTTTTTGGGCAAATCCAGCATTTCGTCGGGGACGGGATAAGTAATCAGGGTTTCGTCGATAAAATCTTCCGCTTCCCAAACGTCTTTGTCGGCAAGCGTGTGGTCTTCTGCGCAGATGCCGACCATTTCATAGGCAAACAGGGGGCGGTAGCTGATGCCGTTGAGCGGCTCGGCTTCGGAAACAATGGCAAGGTCGGCGCGGTGTTGCAGCAGCAGCCCGACCGGATCGGCTTGGAAACCGGAAACGATGTCCAATTCAACTTGCGGCCATAACGGGCGGAACTCGCCCATGGCAGGCATCAGCCAGTCGAAGCAGGTGTGGCATTCGACGGCAAGTCTGAGTTCGCCGGCTTCTCCTTCGATAATCCGCACCAGGTCACGTTCTGCGGCGGCAACCTGCGGCAACAGCTCGCGCGCCAGTTGCAGCAGGCGCATACCGGCCGGAGTGAAGCGCAAAGGTGTGGATTTACGTTCAAACAACGGCGTTTCGTAATAATTTTCCAAGGCGCGGATTTGGTGCGACAGGGCGGATTGGGTCAGGAAAACCCGTTTGGCGGCAAGGGAAACGCTGCCGGTTTCTTCTAAAGCCAGCAAGGTTTTGAGATGACGCAATTCGATAATAGAGTCCATGTGTTTTCAGACGGCCTGTGGGTAAGGTGGCGTATATTAAAATAATTCATGATGATGTGCAAATGATTAATGTTGGGAATGATTGCTGAAATCGGAATGTAAGAATTTGAGGCATAAACAGATTTTGCGGTTAGAATGCGAAGCTGTTTTTGAAGATAGATATAAGGAGCGGAATATGGCTTTACGCCGCGAAATTCTGGCTTGGTGCGATGAGACATTGCAGGTAGGGCTGTTTAAGGACTATGCACCCAACGGTTTGCAGGTCGAAGGCAAAGAAGAAATTGTCAAAATCGCCACTTCGGTTACCGCCAGCAAAGCTGCAATCGATTTTGCCGTAGAGCAGGGGGCAGATATGCTTTTGGTTCACCACGGCATGTTTTGGAAAAGCGAGCCTGTCACGATTACCGGGTGGAAAAAAGCACGCATTGAAACCTTGCTGCAACACCAAATCAATATGGCGGGCTACCACCTGCCGCTGGACGCGCACCCGCAACTGGGCAATAACGCGCAGTTGGCCGAGAAACTTGATTGGGTGCTCGAAAAACAATTCGGCGAGCAAAACCTGTTGAATACAGGTCGTCTGAAAACCACGCAAACATTGGCGCAGTTGTCTGAACGCATTGAGGCGGTGATCGGCCGCAAGCCGACCGTTATCGGCGATTTTGAACGCGAAATCAAACGTATTGCCTGGTGCAGCGGCGGTGCGCAGGGATTTTTTCAGACGGCCGTAGACGAAGGTGTTGATGTGTATCTGACCGGTGAAATTTCCGAGGCGCAATATCATCTTGCCAATGAAACGGGTGTGGCATTTATCAGTGCCGGCCACCATGCGACCGAACGTTACGGCGTACGCGCCTTAGGCGATGCCGTGGCAGAAAAATTCGGTATCGAAGTGGTTCACTTTGAGGAAAACAATCCTGCTTGAGTATTGAGAAATATCATAAAACTTTACCTTATTTTAAATAATGCTTTGAGTATTACAACAAACTAGGTAGAATTACGCTGTTTAATGGCTCGGTATTCCCAAAATTTTAGGACGACTGAATAATGGATAATCAAGAAATCAACAACGGTCGCCGCCGTTTTCTGACACTGGCTACTTGCGGTGCAGGCGGTGTGGCGGCTCTGGGCGTAGCTACGCCTTTCGTGGCCAGCTTCTTCCCATCGGAGAAAGCTAAGGCTGCCGGTGCTGCTGTCGAAGTAGATGTCAGCAAAATCGAAGCAGGCCAAATGCTGACTGCCGAATGGCAGGGTAAACCAATTTGGCTGGTAAACCGCACAGATCAACAGCTCAAAGACTTGAAAAGTTTGGATGGCGCAGTTACGGACCCTAATTCCGACGTGGATCAGCAACCGGAATACGCTAAAAACGAGACCCGTTCGATCAAGCCGAATCTTCTCGTCGCTATCGGTATCTGTACCCACCTGGGTTGCTCTCCGACTTACCGTCCCGACGTTGCCCCTGCGGATTTGGGTGCAGACTGGAAAGGCGGTTTCTTCTGCCCTTGCCACGGTTCGAAATTCGACATGGCAGGCCGCGTGTATAAAGGTGTTCCTGCACCGACCAACTTGGTTGTACCGCCTTACAAATATCTGAGCGATACGACTGTTTTGGTGGGCGAAGACTAAAAATAAGGAACGATAATTATGGCAAACCAAACCAATAGCAAAGCAAAAGCATTGTTAGGCTGGATGGACGATCGCTTCCCTCTGTCTAAAATGTGGAATGAGCATTTGGCTCAATACTATGCGCCGAAGAACTTCAACTTCTGGTACTACTTCGGCTCTTTGGCTCTGCTCGTCCTTGTAATTCAAATCGTCAGCGGTATCTTCCTGACTATGAACTACAAACCGGACGGCAACCTTAACGCCTACCATCTGCCTGCTGCCTTTACCGCAGTAGAGTACATCATGCGCGACGTGTCCGGCGGCTGGATTATCCGCTACATGCACTCCACCGGCGCATCTTTCTTCTTCATCGTCGTTTATCTGCACATGTTCCGTGGTCTGATTTACGGTTCGTACAAAAAACCCCGTGAATTGGTGTGGATTTTTGGTTCTCTGATTTTCTTGGCATTGATGGCAGAAGCCTTTATGGGTTACCTGTTGCCTTGGGGTCAAATGTCCTTCTGGGGTGCGCAGGTAATTATTAACCTGTTCTCCGCCATCCCTGTTATCGGCCCTGATTTGTCCACTTGGATCCGTGGTGACTTCAACGTTTCCGACGTTACTTTGAACCGCTTCTTCGCCCTGCACGTTATCGCTGTACCTTTGGTATTGCTCGGCTTGGTTGTGGCACACATCATCGCCCTGCACGAAGTGGGTTCTAACAACCCTGATGGCGTTGAAATCAAGAAAAACAAAGACGAAAACGGTATTCCACGCGATGGTATCCCATTCCATCCTTACTACACCGTTAAAGACATCTTGGGCGTCGTTGTATTCCTGATTGTCTTCTGTTCTGTGTTGTTCTTTGCACCTGAAGGCGGCGGCTATTTCTTGGAAGCGCCAAACTTCGATGCAGCGAATGCGCTGAAAACACCTCCGCACATTGCGCCGGTATGGTACTTCACTCCGTTCTACGCAATTCTGCGTGCGATTCCTTCCTTTGCCGGTACTCAAGTATGGGGTGTAATCGGTATGGGTGCAGCAGTTGTCCTGATCGCCTTGTTGCCTTGGTTGGATAAAGGCGAGGTTAAATCTGTCCGCTATCGCGGCCCAATCTTCAAAACCGCGTTGGTTCTGTTCATCATTGCTTTCATCGGTTTGGGTATTTTGGGTGCAATGGTAGCAACTGATACTCGTACTTTGGTTGCACGTATCCTGTCTTTCGTCTACTTTGCATTCTTCCTGGGTATGCCGTTCTATACCAAACTGGATACCAACAAACCAGTTCCTGAACGCGTAACCATGAGCACTACTAAACAAAAAATTATGTTCTTTGTTTACGTCGGTATTACCGTTGTTGGTGCTTACTTGTTTGCAACCAATATCTGATGAGGGCAGCGAAAATGAAACAAGCTCTGAAAAACTGGTTTGCTGCCTTATTGCTGGCAGTACCTATGAGTGCAGCCGTCGCCAGCGGCGGCGGACACTACGAAAAAGTCGATATCGACCTGCGTGACCAAGTCAGCCTGCAGCACGGTGCGCAAATCTTTACAAACTACTGTTTGTCTTGCCACTCTGCAAGCGGTATGCGCTTCAACCGTCTGAAAGACATCGGTTTGACTGAAGATGAAATCAAGAAAAACCTGATGTTCACAACAGACAACGTTGGTGATGTCATGGTAGCGGCAATGGATCCGAAAGATGCCTCCAAATGGTTGGGTGCGCCTCCGCCGGATTTGACCCTGATTGCCCGTTCTAAGGGTGCAGACTACCTGTACGCCTATATGCGCGGCTTCTATAAAGACCCAACTCGTCCGACTGGTTGGAACAATACTGTTTTGGCTGGTGCGAGTATGCCTCACCCATTGTGGCAGCAACAAGGTGTTCAAGCCGTTGAGTTGGATGCCAAAGGTCAGCCCGTTATGATTAAAGACGAGCATGGCAACCTGACTCCTAAGCTGTATTGGGAATCTACCGGTCTGCAAAGCCGTCGCCTGCCTAACGGTAAAGTGATCCAAAAAGAGTACGATACTTATGTACGCGACTTGGTGAACTACTTGGTGTACATGGGCGAGCCTGCTCAGTTGCAACGCCACCGCATCGGCTACATGGTTCTGGCATTCCTGTTTGCGGTAATGCTGCCATTGGCTTACTTCCTGAAAAAAGAATTCTGGAAAGACGTTCACTAATTCTTTTGAATCAAAAAGGCAAACCTGTTTCAGGTTTGCCTTTTTTGTTTGTGAAATTGGTTTATGCAAAAATAATGTAAATTTTAAAATTACTTAATATAAACAATATGATATGTTAAATTTCTGGATTAAGTGTTTGAAATTATGTATAATTCTGTCTGAATTTTTATAAGGCTTAAGGCCGTCTGAAAAGATTTATCAGGAGTAAAAAATTATGATGACATTGTATTCAGGTATTACTTGTCCATTCAGCCAGCGCTGCCGTTTTGTGCTGTACGAAAAAGGCATGGATTTTGAAATCAAAGATGTGGACGTGTTCAATAAACCTGAAGACTTGGCTTTGATGAATCCGTATAACCAAGTACCGGTTCTGGTTGAGCGTGATTTGATTTTGCACGAATCAAACATTATCAACGAATACATTGACGAGCGTTTCCCTCATCCTCAGTTGATGCCGGGCGATCCTGTTATGCGCGGTCGCGGCCGTTTGGTACTGTACCGTATGGAAAAAGAATTGTTCAGCTTGGTGCAAGTGCTGGAAAACCCTGAATCTACCAATAAAGAACAAGCTAAAGCACGTGAAGCCATTGGCAATGGTTTGACACTGTTGGCGCCGTCTTTTACTAAAAATAAATACATCTTGGGCGATGACTTTTC
Organism: Neisseria sp. P0020.S003; assembly: GCF_051957095.1. Taxonomy (NCBI): domain Bacteria; kingdom Pseudomonadati; phylum Pseudomonadota; class Betaproteobacteria; order Neisseriales; family Neisseriaceae; genus Neisseria; species Neisseria sp. P0020.S003. Next base: position 44,939 of record NZ_JBQCWU010000003.1, read on the forward strand.
TATGATTGATGTTGCTTTGTCTCCGCTGTTGTGGCGTTTGGACTATTACGACATCAAACTGGGTAAATCTGCTGCGCCTTTGCTGAAGTACGCCGAGCGTATTTTCCAACGCGAAGCCTTCATTGAGGCATTGACGCCGGCTGAAAAAGCCATGCGCCGCTAAAGGACAGATCTATGGCAACTTCAACCAAACCGTATTTGTTGCGTGCTTTGTATGAATGGTGTTTGGATAATAACCAAACACCGCACATCGTGGCTTGGGTAAATGAACATACCCGAGTGCCGATGCAGTATGTGCGCGACAATGAAATTGTTTTAAATATTGGTCCTACCGCCAGCCATAACTTGAATATCGACAACGAATGGGTCAATTTCTCTGCACGCTTTTCCGGCGTGGCGCACGAGATTTGGATTCCGGTTGGTCATATTGTCAGTATATTTGGCCGTGAAAGTGGAGAGGGTATGGGGTTTGAGGTAGAACCATATCAGCCTGCTTCTGTTGAAGCTGTGGTGGCCGAAGATAAAAAAGCTGAATCTGCGGAAGATAAACCGAAGAAAGTATTGAAGCTTGTGAAGTAATTAAAGACAAAAGGCCGTCTGAAATATTTCAGACGGCCTTTATTGATTGGGTATTGAAGTGGCAAAATTAATGAGCAATCAGTTATTAATCAAGCCAAACAAAAAAGCTCTTGTGTTTAACAAGAGCTTTTTTGTTTAGTGGTGGAGGTAAGCGGGATCGAACCGCTGACCTCTTGCATGCCATGCAAGCGCTCTACCAACTGAGCTATACCCCCGAAATTTGGTGGCGAATCAGGGATTCGAACCCCGGACACAAGGATTATGATTCCTCTGCTCTAACCGACTGAGCTAATTCGCCGTTTCGTGAAGTCGATATTATAGTTTTTTTTGAATATTTGGCAAGCGCTAATTTTGATTTTTTTTATTTCTTATTGTTTTTAAAAAATAAAAAGTAGATTGTCAGGTTATAGCTTATGGCAAATATCTCCGTGGCTGAAGCCTGTCCAATCGATATCGATATCTTTGCCAAAAGCGATCACTTTAAAAAGTTCGCCCATTTCATGCTGATGTATCAGTTTTTGTACTGCGGCGGCGGCTTGGATATATTCAACCGAATCCGGGCTGCCGATTTGTGCTAGCAGATCGGTGATGCCGAGATTGAGCAGGAAATAAGATTGGGGCAGGTAGCCGATTAAGTCTAAACCTGATTCCGTGCCGGCGCGTGCAATATCGGTGAAATTGACGTGCGCAGTCAAATCGGTCAGGCCGATATTGAAAAATGGGTCGTGGATAGTGTGATGGCGATAGTGGCCGATAAATGTGCCTTCCTTACGTTGCGGGTGGTAATACTGAGCGGCATCGAAGCCGTAATCGATAAATATCATGCCGCCGCGCTGCAATTTGGCGGCCAGGGTTTGGATAAAGGCATATTGTGCAGGATGTAGCTCGCTTGTGTATGAAGGAAGGGGAGGGAAGTACAAGGCGGCTGTTTGCGAAAGTTCGGCTTGGGTTAATGGTCTGATGGCTTCGATTAACTCGTCATTCTCTAGGCTGACGCCAATTTGCTGAAACCCTTCATTTTGATAAATCAAGCGTTCCACCGGCATGGCATCCAATACTTCGTTGCCGATGATGATGCCCTCAAAGTGTTCGGGCAATGTGGTGAGGTGGATGACTTTTGCGGCTGCTTCGGGAGATGTGTGCTCAAGAATATGTTGGCGTTGTCTCTCTGCAAGTTCTGCCGATAGTTCGATAATATAGTAATGATTTAGGCCGTCTGAAAGATTTTGCAAGAGTGTGGCAGCGAGATGACCTGTACCTGCACCAAATTCGTAGATATTGCCTGCTGTTTGCGGCAGTAATTCGGCAAGTTGTTTGGCAAGGGTTTGTCCGAATAGGGGGGAGAGGGTGGGGGCAGTAATGAAGTCGCCGTCCGTACCGATTTTATGGCTGCCTCCGCTGTAATAGCCGTATTGAGGTGTGTAAAGGGCAAGTTCCATAAAACGGGAGAAGGGTATCCAGTTTTGATGTTGTTCAATTTCGTTTTTTATGAGCTCCGTCAGGTGTGCTGAAGAGGCTTGTGCATCAGGGGAAGGGAGGGGGAGTTGTGGCTTCATGACTGTTAGATAATGTAAAAAATTTGAATTTGTTTGTATATTATAGCCCCTTGTGAGAGGGGTGGTAATCGGGTATAAAAATACTATATTTAGTATTTTAAAAACATAAATAATACTATATGTAGTGTTTTATGTTATATGAAATGGTCGGCATATTAATTTGTCATGCATTTTTACATATATAACCTATTGAATTTTAAGTGTTTAGTGTTTCATTTCAGATAAGGGGTTGATTTGACCTGATTGCCAAAATTTCTTATAGTGTCGGTTAGTGGGGCATAGTGGGTGAAAGTGGTCACTTTTTCCTAAAAAGTGTTCCGAGGAAGTGAAAACGAAATATTTTAGGGAGGTGGGATTTTTGATCCCACTCTAGTTTTATTTTAATCGAATTGGGGTGTAATGTGTTTGGCGGTGCTCATGAATTGAGTATGGACAGTAAAGGGCGGTTGGCGATTCCTGCTAAATTCCGCGATATTTTGCTGCGCCGTTATACGCCTGCAATTGTGGTCACACTGGATTCCCGAAAAAAATTATTGATGTACCCCGAGCCCGTTTGGGAAGAAAAAGCCGAGCAGATTTTGAAGTTGAAAGTAGCCGGTAATGAAGCTTTGCAACGGTATCAGAATTTACTGTTGCACAATGCGGAGATTTTGGAGTGGGACAGCGCCGGACGCGTTTTGATTCCGGCGAATCTGCGCAAACGCGTGGATTTTGAAAAAGAAGTTACTTTGGTTGGCCGTGCAAACCGTATGGAGTTGTGGGGTCGCGAACATTGGGAAGAGGAAATGAATCAGGCTTTGGATATTGATCCTGATGAGTTGGCTTTCCAATTGAGTCAAACGGATTTGCAATTGTGAGTAAAGTTGAAAATTATCAGCATGTTACTGTCTTGTTGCATGAGGCGGTGGATGCGTTGGCAATCCGTGAAGACGGGATTTATGTGGACGGTACGTTCGGTAGGGGAGGGCATTCCCGGCTGATTTTGTCACGTTTGGGTGAGCAGGGTCGTTTGGTTGTTTTTGATAAAGACCCCGAGGCGATTGCGGTAGCCAATGAGCTGGCGGCGCAAGATAAACGTGTCAGTGTCGTACACAATGGTTTTGAAACATTTCAGACGGCCTTGGATGAATTGGGCATCGATAAGATTGACGGTGCGCTTTTTGATTTGGGGATTTCGTCGCCGCAAATTGACGATGGCAGCCGCGGATTCAGTTTCCGATTTGATGCGCCGTTGGATATGCGGATGGATCCGACTCGCGGGATGTCTGCGGCAGAATGGATTGCAACCGCATCCGAACAGGATTTACACGAGGTAATTAAGAATTATGGTGAAGAGCGGTTTAGTCGCCAGATTGCGCGCGCCATTGTTGCGCAACGCGAGGAGAGTCCCATCGATACAACCCGCAAGCTGGCGCAGCTTGTGGCGCAAAACGTCCGTACTCGTGAGCGCGGACAAGACCCTGCAACGCGCACCTTCCAAGCAGTTCGCATCTTTATTAACCGCGAGCTCGAAGAGGTAGAGGCAGTTTTGCCGCAAGTTGCAGGCCGTCTGAAAGAGGGTGGACGCTTGGCTGTCATTGCGTTCCATTCGCTGGAAGACAGAATTGTGAAGCAGTTTATTAAAAAATATTCGCAACATGCGCCATTGCCCCGTTGGGCAGTGGTCAAGGAAGCGGATTTGCCTCAGCCGCCTTTGAAGGCTGTGGGCAAAGCAATCAAACCGGGTTCGACAGAGACTGAAGCTAACCCGCGTGCGCGTAGTGCAGTTTTGCGTGTGGCGGAGCGAAGCAGCGGCGAATTTTCGGTTATTGAGTAGGGGATGGCGTCTAAACGCTGTCGTAAGAGATAGTCCTGTTGACAGGCCGTCTGAAAGTTTGAGATGGGTAAGTTGAATATTTTATTGCTGGTTTTGGTGACGGTCTCAGCCTTTGCCGTAGTGTTTAAGCAAAACCAGTCCCGTTTGCATTTTATCGAGTTGGATAAGGCACAAAAACGGGAAATTCAGTTGGAACAGGATTACGCGCGCTTGAAATTGGAGCAGGCTAGGCTGGCAAACCACAAGTTGATTAAAGTGGCGGCCGAAAAGCAACATCTGCTTCCGCCGGGTGCGCATAATACGGCTATGCTGGAACGCAAAAAATAAGAATATAGAGCCTTGCATTAGTGCAAGATTTACGGGATTTGATGGCTCACTGAGCAGCTAAGTCATGAGAAGTTCAACATGTTAATTAAGAACGAATATAAACCTCAAATGCTGTCTGGAACAACAAAAACGAAAAAGCCGCTGACAAGTAACGGGCGAATCGGTTTGGTGCTGGGCGCTGTTACGCTGGCATTTACTAGTCTGTTGGTACGCGGGGTTTATCTGCAAACCAGTCAGCATGAGTTTTTGAAAAATCAGGGCGACCAACGTTTTGTGCGTACGCTTCCGCTGCCGGCATCACGCGGTATGATTACCGACCGCAATGGCGCCACATTGGCTTTGAGTGCGCCTACCGAATCATTGTATGCCATGCCTTCCGGTATGGAAGAAATGCCGACTGCAGAACAATTAGAAAAACTGTCGGCCATTGCCGATGTGCCTGTTGAAGTTTTGAAAAATAAATTGTCTAAAAAAGACAAAGGCTTTATCTACCTGAAACGTCAACTCAGCTACGAGAAAGCAGAAGAAATCAAAGCATTGGGCATTAAAGGCATCGCATTCCAAAAAGAATTGAAACGCCATTACCCGATGGGCAATCTGTTTGCGCACGTTATCGGTTTTACCAATATCGACGGCAAAGGTCAGGAGGGCTTGGAGCTTTCCCGTGAAGACAGCCTGCGCGGTGAGGATGGTGCGAAAGTCGTATTGCGCGATAATAAAGGCAATATCGTTGACAGTCTCGACTCTCCACGCAACAGCGTGCCTAAAAACGGCCAAGACATGATTTTGTCTTTGGATCAGCGTATTCAAACGCTGGCTTATGACGAGTTGAACAAGGCTGTGGCTTATCACAAAGCCAAAGCGGGTGCGGTTGTGGTATTGGATGCGCAAACCGGCGAGATTTTGGCTTTGGTCAACAGCCCGGCTTACGATCCGAATCAACCGGGTCAGGCCAATAGCGAACAGCGCCGCAACCGCGCCGTAACCGATATGATTGAACCTGGTTCTGCCATGAAGCCGTTTACCATTGCCAAAGCATTGGATTCAGGCAAAGTGGATGCAACCGATACGTTCAACACCCTGCCTTACAAAATCGGTCCGGCTACCGTACAAGATACCCACGTTTATCCTACTTTGGATGTGCGCGGCATTATGCAAAAATCTTCCAACGTCGGTACCAGTAAACTTTCTGCCATGTTTACGCCTAAAGAAATGTACGATTTCTATCACGATTTAGGTGTGGGCGTGCGTATGCATTCAGGTTTTCCTGGCGAGACTGCAGGTTTGTTGAGAAGCTGGCGCAGATGGCAAAAAATCGAACAGGCAACCATGTCTTTCGGTTATGGTCTGCAATTAAGCTTATTGCAATTGGCGCGAGCCTATACTGTCTTGACTCATGACGGCGAATTGTTGCCGGTAAGTTTTGAAAAACAAGCGGTTGCCCCTAAAGGCAAGCGCGTCATCAAAGCCTCTACTGCGAAAAAAGTGCGCGAGTTGATGGTTTCCGTTACTGAAGCCGGCGGTACCGGTACTGCCGGTGCTGTGGATGGTTTCGACGTAGGTGCGAAAACCGGTACGGCGCGTAAACTGGTCAATGGCCGCTATGTGGACAACAAACACGTCGGTACGTTTATCGGCTTTGCTCCGGCTAAAAATCCACGCGTGATCGTGGCCGTTACCATCGACGAACCTACTGCCAACGGCTATTACGGCGGCGTGGTTGCCGGTCCCGTATTCAAAGAAGTCATGAGCGGAAGCTTGAACATCTTGGGCGTTTCCCCGACCAGGCCTTTAAGTAATACCGCTACTGCCAAAGTACCGTCATAATCCAAACAATCAAAGAGATATTGTTTATGTTCAGCAAGTTAACCCCCTTGGCTGAAACCAACTTTCCGCCTCTGCTGTGTGAAAACGCAGCAGGGCGTTTGTTGCATTCAGACAGCCGTCAAATTAAACAAGGTGATATTTTCGTTGCCTGTCAGGGCGAATATACGGACGGCCGCAGTTATATCCCCGCAGCCATTGCCAACGGCGCGGCTTTTGTTTTTTGGGACGACGACGGCAAATTCGCGTGGAATCCCGAATGGAAAGTCCCCAATCAAGGCATCAAAGATTTGAAACACCGTGCCGGCATGTTGGCGGCGCAAGTTTATGGCAATGTTTCAGACGACCCCAAAGTCTGGGGCGTAACCGGCACCAACGGCAAAACCTCCATCACACAATGGCTGGCGCAAGCCACCGATTTGTTGGGAGAAAAAACCGCCATTATCGGCACAGTCGGCAACGGATTTTGGGGCGCATTGGAAGAGACCACGCATACCACGCCTGCCCCTGTTGATGTCCAAACCCTGCTCTACCGCTTCCGCCAGCAAGGCGCAACAGCCGCCGCGATGGAAGTTTCCAGCCACGGCCTTGACCAATCACGCGTCAACGGCGTGCCGTTCCGCAGCGCAATCTTTACCAATCTCACCCGCGACCACCTCGATTACCACGGCACCATGGAAGCCTACGGTGCCATCAAGTCGCGCCTGTTCTACTGGCATGGTCTGCAACACGCCATCATCAACGTAGATGACGAATACGGCGCAGAACTCGTAGGCCGTCTGAAAAAAGACTGTCCCGATTTAGCTGTTTACGGCTATGGTTTCAGCGAGCAAGCCGATATCCGCATTACTGATTTCACCGCTTCTTCAGACGGCATGGAAGCCGTATTCCAAACCCCGTGGGGCGAAGGAAAATGCCGTACCCGTCTGCTCGGACGGTTCAACGCGCAAAACCTCGCCGCCTGCGTTGCCTTGCTGTGTGCCAACGGTTATCCACTCAATAACGTTTTGGAAGTACTGGCAAAAATCCGTCCCGCTTCAGGCCGCATGGATTGCATTATGAACAGCGGCAAACCTTTGGTCGTTGTCGATTATGCCCACACGCCCGATGCATTGGAAAAAGCACTCTCCACTTTGCAGGAAATCAAACCGCAGGGCGCGGCTTTGTGGTGCGTCTTCGGCTGCGGCGGCAACCGCGACCGCGGCAAACGTCCGTTGATGGGCGCAGCAGCCGTACAGGGCGCGGATAAAGTCGTCGTAACCAGCGACAACCCGCGCTTGGAAAATCCGCAAGACATCATCAACGACATCCTGCCTGCCGTTCCCGCGCCCGAATGCGTCGAAGCCGACCGTGCCGCCGCCATCCGTTACGCAGTCGAACGCGCCGCCACGAACGACATCATTCTGATTGCCGGTAAAGGGCATGAAAACTATCAGGATGTACAAGGCGTGAAGCACCATTTCTCCGATTTTGAAATTGCAGAAAAAGCATTGGCAGAGCGCAGTTAAGCCATAACGCAAATATTCAGACGGCCCGAAACCTTAAGGCCGTCTGAAAAAGATTTAAGCATATACAATAAAAGCAATACGACACACGCATTACGGCACGTCAGCCATTAAACCCATCACAGTTGTTTGTTTCAGAAGGCTTTTTAACAAGGCCGTCTGAACAACAAGGAGACCGATTTGATGCTGAAAATGCCGATAAAAACCTTATTAATCAGTGCAGCCGTGGTTTTATTCGCAGGCTGTACCACCAAACAACTTCCGCGTCCTACTGCCGAAATCGAGCAGTTGAGGGCGCAACAGCCTCCGGCCGAGCAAAGCCTGCCCAATCCTGTTAAAGGCAAACGTTTTGACGATACTTGGGGCGCAGCGCGCAGTCAGGGGCGCAGGCATGAAGGTGTGGATATTTTTGCTAAGAAAAACACGCCGATACGCAGTACTACGCCTGGCATTGTAACTAAAATCGGGCGTAACCGATTGGGTGGTAAAGTTATCGGTATTCAAGGGCCGGGTGCGTGGCATTATTATGCCCACCTGAATAAATTTGCCCGTATCCGCCTGTATGAGCGAGTAAAAGAAGGGCAGGTCATCGGCTATGTCGGTAAAACCGGCAATGCTAGAACCACACCGGCCCACCTGCATTACGGTGTGTATCTGCCCAGCGGCGCGGTGAATCCGTATCCGCTGATTAATCAGAAAAGATAAAATTTTCAAACGTCGTCTGAAATAAATTTTGAAACAAATAATAAGGGAACATTATGGGTATTTTTCGCTGCAATAAATGCGGTTACATGAATGAGCATTACTACGAATCCGGAATGAGTGAAATTGCTTGTCCAAAATGCACGGCTCCAGTTAAGGTTTACGACACTTTATTTTTTGTCAGTAAAGTGTTGGAACGTTATTTTTCAGTGAACCGGGAATTGCAGGCTTTGAAGCAACAGGAAGACGGCAGAGAGGAAAATACACAGCAAGATACTGGTTCGGAAGATCAAAATTATAATCCGCTGGCAGGCGTCAATTTATCGGAAACCGATATTTTAGCTACTGAAAAACAACATGAACCAATACGGCAATGGTTTGCCCGAGCCAATATTGTGCCGATGTTTAACTTTCAGGCGGTCAATATGAGCGGTTTTTTTGATGAGGCTGCCGCTAAATTGGGCAACAATTATCAGATTACTAAAAATATGTTGGGGCAGATTAGTTGGGCATATAGCCACAACCACACAAGCATTAGTTTGGATATAGGCAAAATGTCGCAAAAAGATGGGCAAACAATGAATAATCTATGCCGACAATTTTATAACCATACTCTGTTTTCTAAGTATTTCTATCAGAAACAGGAAAAAATTGTTCGCTTGAATCTGCAACGTGCCACTGCCATCAAGCAATTTTTTTGTGGTGGTTGGCTTGAATGGTTTGTGTTGGGCAAAATGCTTGAAGAAGCAAAACACAAAGGCAAAGATTATGCTTTTTCTTGCGCTCGAAATGTAAAAGTCAAATTCGACAATGAAGATAAACAGGAGTTGGATGTTGTATTTTTGCCGATGGGTAAAGAACCAGTTGTGGTGGAATGTAAATCAGGGGAGTTCAGACGAGACATTGAAAAATATGTACGCTTGAAAAAACGATTGAATTTGCCGGATGACCGCTTTGTGATATTGGCTGCCGATTTAGAGGAAAGCCAGGCATTGGCATTAGGCAGTATGTACGGTTTAACTTTTGTTACACCTAAATCTATGATGAAACATTTACAGATGGTTATGTAAGGCCGTCTGAAAAAACAAATGAAAGAAACCATGAAACCACTAGACCTAAATTTCATCTGTCAAACTCTCGGCTTTCCGATACCGTCTGAAAATCAACCCGTTTTGCGTATTGTTACAGACAGCCGCGATATTCAGGACGGCGATGTATTTTTCGCACTTGTCGGTGAGCGCTTTGACGCGCATGACTTTGTTGAAGATGTGTTGGCAGCGGGGGCAACGGCAGTTGTGGTTTCGCGCGAAGATTGTGCGGCTTTGAAAGGCGCGCTGAAGGTTGACGATACGCTTGCGGCTTTGCAAAAACTGGCGAAGGCGTGGCGTGAAAATGTGAATCCGTTTGTCTTTGGCATTACCGGCTCTTCCGGCAAAACGACGGTTAAAGAGATGTTGGCCGGCGTATTGCGTCATCGATTTGGTGATGAAGCTGTGTTGGCGACTGCTGGCAATTTCAACAATCATATTGGCCTGCCGCTGACGTTGTTGAAACTGAACGAAAAACATCGCTATGCCGTCATTGAAATGGGTATGAACCATTTTGGCGAATTGTCTTTGTTGACCCGAATTGCCGGTCCGAATGTTGCTCTGGTCAATAACGCTTTGCGCGCGCATGTTGGTTGCGGTTTTGATGGTGTCGGTGATATTGCCAAAGCCAAAAGTGAAATCTACGAAGGTTTGCTTTCAGACGGCATTGCACTGATTCCGTGTGAAGATGCCAATATTGCTACATTTGAAGCTGCTACTGCACAATTGAACGCTCAGACTTTCGGCGTTGCCAGTGGCGATATCCATGCGGAAAATATTGAGTTGAAACCGTTGTCTTGCGAATTTGATTTGGTGCGTGGTCATGAACGTGTTGCCGTGGTATTGCCAGTTCCCGGCCGTCACAATGTGCATAATGCTGTAGCGGCGGCGGCTCTGGCTTTGGCGGCAGGTTTGAGCCTTGCCGAAGTTTCAGATGGCCTGAAAAATTTCAGCAATATCAAAGGCCGTCTGAATATCAAGCAAGGCATTAAAGGCGCGACTTTGATTGACGATACTTATAATGCCAACCCCGACAGCATGAAAGCCGCCATTGATGTACTCGCCGCTATGCCCGCGCCGCGTATTTTTGTGATGGGCGACATGGGCGAATTGGGTGAGGATGAAGCCGCCGCCATGCATGCCGAAGTTGGCGCGTATGCACGGGATAAAGGCATCGAGGTTGCATATTTTGTCGGCGACAACAGCGTTGAAGCGGCGGAAACATTTGGCGCGGAAGGTTTGTGGTTTGCTGACAAAGATCCGCTGATTCAAGTGTTGAGCCACGATTTGCCTGAACACGCTACTGTGTTGGTCAAAGGCTCGCGCTTTATGAAGATGGAAGAAGTGGTCGAGGCGTTGGCAGCAACAACCGCGTAAAAGGCCGTCAGAAATTATGAAAAAAATTTTTCTATTGGCTGGTTTGCTGATTGCCGCGTTTTATGCCGGAATGAAAGTACAGGCATTTATTTATGAAGATACCTGCTTGGACTTGGGCGGCGGAAAGAATCCAGGAAACTATCCGATTTGCGCGGTAGAGAAATAATCTTACTCAACAAGGCCGTCTGCAATTTCAGACGGCATACCGATTTATTTTTAATTGGGCAATAAGCCCGCTGTAACAACAAAAACAAAAAAGGAAGCCCCATGTTTTTATGGCTCGCACATTTCAGTAACTGGTTAACCGGTCTGAATATTTTTCAATACACCACATTCCGTGCCGTGATGGCTGCGCTGACTGCGCTGGTATTTTCATTATTGTTGGGTCCGTGGACCATCCGCAAGTTGACTGCGCTTAAAGTCGGTCAAGCCGTCCGTACCGACGGCCCTCAAACCCACCTGATCAAAAACGGTACGCCAACCATGGGCGGCTCGCTGATTTTGACCGCCATTACCGTGTCCACAATCTTGTGGGGCAACTGGGCAAATCCTTATATCTGGATTCTCTTAGGAGTCTTGCTTGCTACCGGCGCACTCGGTTTTTACGACGACTGGCGCAAAGTGGTTTATAAAGACCCTAACGGCGTGTCTGCCAAATTCAAAATGGTGTGGCAGTCCAGCGTTGCCATCATCGCCGGTTTGGCATTGTTCTACCTTGCGACAAACTCTGCCAACAATATCCTGATTGTTCCCTTCTTCAAACAAGTTGCCTTGCCTCTTGGTGTCGTCGGCTTCTTGGTATTGTCCTACCTGACCATCGTCGGCACATCCAATGCCGTTAACCTGACCGACGGTTTGGACGGCTTGGCCGCATTCCCCGTTGTGCTTGTTGCCGCCGGCCTTGCCATCTTTGCCTATGCCAGCGGCCACTCCCAATTTGCCCAATACCTGCAATTGCCTTACGTTGCCGGCGCAAACGAAGTGGTGATTTTCTGTACCGCCATGTGTGGCGCGTGTCTCGGCTTTTTGTGGTTTAACGCCTATCCGGCACAAGTCTTTATGGGCGACGTCGGCGCGCTCGCGCTTGGCGCGGCGCTCGGTACCGTTGCCGTCATCATCCGCCAAGAATTTGTCCTCGTCATCATGGGCGGCCTGTTTGTTGTTGAAGCTATTTCTGTTATGTTGCAAGTCGGTTGGTACAAACGCACCCAAAAACGCATCTTCCTGATGGCGCCGATTCATCACCATTACGAACAAAAAGGCTGGAAAGAAACCCAAGTCGTCGTCCGCTTTTGGATTATCACCATCGTCTTGGTGCTGATTGGTTTAAGTACCCTCAAAATCCGCTAAATCTCCAAAGGCCGTCTGAAACTTTCAGACGGCCATTATGTAAGGTAAGCATGCTTGCCTGAATCCTACGTCTCAAAATAAATCTCGCAATAATCCACACAGAAAGTCCCCAAACATGTACCAATCTTTTGGCGGCGCAACCGGCATCCGCACCCTGACTGACCGTTTCTACGACTTGATGGAACTTGAGCCGCAATACCAAGCCTTGCGCCAAATGCACGGCGAAGACATGACCCTGATACGCGAAAAGCTCTACGAATTTTTTAGCGGCTGGCTCGGCGGCCCGCAACTTTTTGTCGAAAAATACGGCCATCCCCAACTGCGCGCCCGCCATATACCTTTTGCCGTCAACGTACAAGTCCGAAACGAATGGATCGCCTGCTTTGCCCAAGCCATGAGCGAACTGGACATCGATAAAGCACTTGCCGAGCCTGTTTTAATCCAAGTTTTTGCCATGGCAGATTGGTGCCGTAACCAAAACGAAGACGGTATCGAACCGCCTATTCCGCCTATGGCGGTTGATCCATGGGTACGTGCACCGGAATTGCAGCAGATTTTGAGTAGCTACGGTGTAAATAGCTTTTTTAAGGAATTCACTAGTTGAGGCCGTCTGAAAAAACTAGGATAAAATAGAAACAATAATTTGAAAGAAATGGATTTTAGAATGAATAAATTATTAAAAAAAATAATGGTAGCCCTGTTGTCTTTGGGCTTGGCGCAGGCAGTTTGGGCGGATAATATGCCGGATTTTCAGAAAACGCTTCAAGCTGCGAAGCAAGGGAATGTCGATGCCCAATATAATTTGGGCGTGATGTATGCCATCGGGCAAGACGTCCCTCAAGACGATGCACAGGCAGTGCAGTGGTATCGGCAGGCTGCAGAACAAGGGGATGCCCAAGCCCAAAGTAATTTGGGTCTGATGTATGAACAAGGGCAAGGCGTCCGTCAAGACTATGCCGAAGCGTTCAGATGGTATCGTAAGGCAGCGGAGCAGGGATTAGTCCAAGCCCAATATAATTTGGGTGATATGTATGAACAAGGGCAAGGCGTCCGTCAAGACTATGCCGAAGCGTTCAGATGGTATCGTAAGGCAGCGGAGCAGGGATTAGTCCAAGCCCAAACCAATTTGGGCCTGATGTATGCACAAGGGCAAGGCGTCCGTCAAGACTATGCACAGGCGGTGCAGTGGTATCGCAAGGCGGCAGAACAAGGGTATGCTGGTGCCCAAGTTAATTTGGGCCTGATGTATGAACAAGGGCAAGGTGTCCGTCAAGACTATGCACAGGCGGTGCAGTGGTATCGCAAGGCGGCAGAACAAGGGTATGCTGGTGCCCAAGTTAATTTGGGCCTGATGTATGAACAAGGGCAAGGCGTCCGTCAAGACTATGCACAGGCAGTGCAGTGGTATCGTAGGGCTGTAGAACAAGGGGATACCGATGCCCAAGTTAATTTGGGTCTGATGTATGCCAACGGGCAAGGAGTCCGTCAAGACGATGCACAGGCAGTGCAGTGGTATCGGCAGGCTGCAGAACAAGGGGATGCTCAAGCCCAAGTCTTGTTGGGTATAGCCTATGAGTCTGGACGCGGTGTGCGCCAAGACAGCGCCCTTGCCCAAGAATGGTACGGTAAGGCTTGCGACAATGGATACCAAGACGGCTGCGACAATTACCGCCGTTTGAAGCTGGGTTATTGAACAGCTCGCGATGCCGTCTGAAAGCGGCTTGAGCAGGAGCGGACATCCCCCCTGCACAATATGATTTGTTTTAGGACAAAACCAAAATGACTTTTCAAAACAAAAAAATCCTCGTCGCCGGACTTGGCGGCACGGGTATTTCCATGATTGCCTATCTGCGCAAAAACGGTGCGGAGGTGGCTGCGTATGATGCGGAGCTGAAACCGGAGCGCGTGTCGCAAATCGGTAAGATGTTTGACGGGCTGGTGTTTTACACGGGTCGTCTGAAAGATGCGCTGGATAATGGTTTCGATATTCTGGCGCTCAGTCCCGGCATCAGCGAGCGGCAGCCGGATATCGAGGCGTTCAAGCAAAACGGCGGACGTGTGTTGGGCGACATTGAATTGCTGGCGGACATTGTGAACCGCCGCGGCGACAAGGTGATTGCGATTACCGGTAGCAACGGCAAAACCACGGTGACGAGCCTGGTCGGCTATCTCTGCATCAAGTGCGGGCTGGATACCGTTATCGCGGGCAATATCGGTACGCCGGTTTTGGAGGCGGAATTACAGCGCGAAGGCAAAAAGGCAGACGTGTGGGTGTTGGAGCTTTCCAGCTTCCAACTGGAAAATACCGAAAGCCTGCGCCCGACTGCGGCGACGGTATTGAACATTTCCGAAGACCATCTCGACCGCTACGACGACTTGCTCGATTACGCACATACCAAGGATAAGATTTTCCGTGGCGATGGCGTGCAGGTTTTGAATGAGGACGATGCGTTCTGCCGCGCGATGAAGCGTGCCAGACGCGAGGTGAAATGGTTTTCGTTGGAACATAAAGCCGATTTTTGGTTGGAACGTGAGACAGGCCGCCTGAAACAAGGCAATGAAGATTTGATTGCTACGCAAGACATCCCACTGCAAGGCTTACACAACGCCGCCAATGTGATGGCCGCCGTTGCTTTGTGTGAAGCCATTGGGTTGCCGCGCGAAGCATTGCTCGAGCACGTCAAAACCTTCCAAGGCTTGCCACACCGTGTGGAAAAAATCGGCGAGAAAAACGGCGTAGTGTTCATCGACGACAGCAAAGGTACAAATGTCGGCGCAACTGCCGCCGCGATTGCCGGTTTGCAAAATCCGCTCTTCGTGATTTTGGGCGGTATGGGCAAAGGGCAGGACTTCACGCCCCTGCGCGACGCGCTTGCCGGCAAGGCCAAAGGTGTGTTCCTGATTGGCGTCGATGCGCCGCAAATCCGCCGCGATTTGGACGGCTGCGGCTTGAATATGACCGACTGCGCCACTTTGGAAGAAGCCGTTCAGACGGCATACGCCCAAGCCGAAGCGGGCGATATTGTGCTGCTCAGCCCGGCTTGTGCGAGCTTTGATATGTTTAAAGGCTATGAGCACCGTTCGGAAGTGTTTATCGAAGCGTTCAAAGCTTTGTGAGGTCGTCTGAAACATGAAAAGAGGGTTGGTTTTACCGTAAACCTTGAGCACTATTGGCAAAAAGGTCGTCTGCAAACGTCAAGGCAGTTTCAGACGACCTTTTTGCAGCAACGATAAGCTTGTTTCTTTCCTTTATACGGTGTTACTGTTTCTTAAAAATTGCCTATGCGGGCAAACGGCGAGGCGGCGGGCAGCCATGCCTGACCGAAAAAACGTGTGTTCATCAATCCGAAAGGAAAACCCATGAATTTTCAAGACTACATCCGTTACGATGCCGTCGGTTTGGCAGAGCTGATCCGCAAAAAAGAAGTGTGTGCCGATGAAGTGTTGCAGGCTGCTTTAAGCCGCTTGGACGAAGTCAATCCCAAGCTCAATCTGTTGGCGCACGATTTGCGCGAACGCGCGGCGGCGTGGCAGGGGTCGTCCGAAAATGCCGATACGCCGCTGGCGGGCGTGCCGTTTTTGCTCAAAGACCTGCTGGCGGATTGGGAAGGCGCGCCGACATGGTCGGGTTCGCGCATGATGCAGCATTACATTGCCAAGAAAAACAGTGACTTAACCCAAGCCTATCTCGATGCGGGGCTGCGCGTGTTCGGCAAAACCACCACGCCCGAATGGGGCACATATGCCGTTACCGAAACCGAAATTTACGGCATTACGCGCAATCCGTGGCATTTGGATTACACCGCGGGCGGCAGCAGCGGCGGTGCGGCGGCGGCAGTGGCTTCGGGCGTCGTACCCGCAGCGCACGGCAGCGACGGCGGCGGTTCCATCCGCTTACCTGCACACAACTGCGGCGTGTTCGGGCTGAAACCCACGCGCGGCCGCAGCAGTTACGCGCCGAGCGCATCGGAAGCATGGCAAGGATTGGTGTGTGACCATGTGCTGACCCGCAGCGTGCGCGACAGCGCGGTTTTGCTGGACATCGCCGCCCAAACCCAAGCCCGCGCCCTGTATGCTTGCCCGCCGCCGCCCGAAAACGGTTTTGCAGGCAGCCTGAAACAAGAAACAGGTCGTCTGAAAATAGCTTTTTGGAAACAGGCATGGTTTGGCGGCGGCAACGACGAAGGTACGGAAGCCGCGTTCGTCCATAGTTTGAAACTGATGCAAGATGCGGGACACGAATTGGAAGAAGCCACGCCCGATTTTGCGCCACCCGAACAGCTCAACCGCGCCGCCCGCATCATCGTCATGGGCGAAACGGCAAAACTGTTCTACCAATATCAATACGAAACCGGACAAAAACTGCCGCACCGCCTACTTGAGCCGACAACGTGGGCAATGATTGTGCAGGGGCGGCAAATCAGCGCGGGCGAAATGGCATGGGCGCGCGACGTGATGCTGGCTCAGGAACGTGCCGCCAAAGCATTTTTCACGCGCTACGACGTGTTGATGACGCCCGTCTGCCCGCGCACCACGCCGAAAATCGGCGAGATGATGCCGCCGCCCGCCGCACAAAAAGCCATGCGCCTGCTGTTCGGCACGCTGCGTTTGGGTTTTCTGTTGAAAAACAACCCGTTTTTAGAAAAAGAAGCCACCGCCGCGCTGCAATACGTCGGTTATACGTCGCCGCTGAACATGAGCGGCAACCCCGCCATGAGTGTGCCGCTTTACCGGCATAACGGGCTGCCCGTCGGTACCCAGTTCGCCGCCGCACACGGGCGCGAAGACACGCTGCTTAGCCTCGCCGCGCAGTTGGAACAGATACAGCCATGGGCGGAAATACAGCAGTTGGCTTAGGGTTTGCATTAGATAAAAAGTAGCCTATTTTCCTGAAGAAAAGATTTATACAAGGCCGTCTGAAAATATAAAAGTGTTTTCAGACGGCCTTTTGCCGATATCAAAGGGTAGGAGAGGGCGCAAAGAACGTCGGAATCCGACATCTTTAAAGAATCTGAATTGTTGCTTTGCCAAGAAACCTTTAGAATGACGTTTTTCTGATTTTCGATATTTTCAGACGACCCGTATATCCAAAAGGTCGTCTGAAACGTTTGTTCCGTAACGGATGTTTGTTCATGATTAGTCTTTCCAAGATTCTCGACCGCCCGATTTCCCGCAGCGGTCAGAAATTCGATACATCGCTTTTGTGGATGACGGTGTTGATGACCGTGTTCAGCCTGGTGATGATTTATTCCGCTTCGATTGCGTACGCGGCGGCGGAGGGCGGTACGCAGTTTTCTTTTGTCGGCAAGCAGGCAATGTTTATCCTGTTTACGGTGGCCATATGCTTGCCGCTTTTTTTGCTGAAGATGAGCTTCTGGCGGCGGATTATTCCGTTTTATTTTGCTGTCTCGGGTTTGCTGTTGTTGCTGGTGTTGTTTGTAGGCCGCGAAATTAACGGCGCGACGCGCTGGATTCATATCGGACCGCTCAATTTGCAACCTACTGAATTTTTCAAATTGGCGACGGTCTTGTATTTGTCCAGCCTGTTTACGCGCCGTGAAGAAATGTTGCGCGATTTGGATTCTTTGGGTTGGTCGTCTTTGTTTACCGGTATTGGCGATTTGGTGTGCAGCCCCTTTAAAAGTGACGCTCGGGTAAGGGTAAAGGAACGTTTCCGCAAGTTTAAGACCTTGATTCTGCCGATTATGTTGGTGGCGGTCGGTTTGGTTTTGATTATGGGTCAGCCGGACTTTGGCTCGTTTGTCGTGATTGTCGTGATCACCATGGGTATGCTGTTTTTGGCAGGCTTTCCATGGAAATATTTTGCCGTATTGGTGGCGACCGTTGTGAGCGGTATGGGCTTGCTGATTTTGGCCGCGCCTTACCGTATGGCACGTGTGGCGGCGTTTTTGGACCCTTGGAGCGATCCGTTGGGTAAAGGCTATCAGCTGACACATTCTTTGATGGCGATTGCGCGTGGCGGCTGGTTTGGCGAGGGCTTGGGTGCGAGTTTGGAAAAACGTTTCTATCTGCCCGAAGCGCATACGGATTTTATTTTTGCCGTCATCGGTGAAGAATTTGGTTTTGTTGGGATGCTGGTTTTGGTGTTCTGCTACGGCTGGCTGGTGTGGCGTGCGTTTTCCATCGGCAAGCAGGCGCGTGATTCGGGTTTGATGTTCAGCGCGTACATTGCCAACGGTATCGGTATTTGGATTGGTATTCAAAGTTTCTTCAATATCGGTGTAAATATCGGTATCCTGCCCACTAAAGGTCTGACTTTGCCGTTTATGTCTTACGGCGGTTCGGCTGTCTTTATCATGCTGGTGTGCATTACTTTGTTATTGCGCATTGATTATGAAAACCGCCAAAAAATGCGCGGTTATTCGGTGGAGTAAAACCATGAGCGGTAAAACTTTTATGCTGATGGCCGGCGGTACGGGCGGTCATATTTTCCCTGCATTGGCGGTTGCCGAGTCGCTGCAAAAGCGCGGCCATCATGTGATTTGGCTGGGCAGTCAGGATTCGATGGAAGAGCGTATCGTGCCGCAATACGGCATACGCTTGGAAACGCTGGCGATTAAAGGTATCCGCGGCAACGGCATCAAGCGTAAGCTGATGTTGCCGTTTACGCTGTATAAAACCGTCCGCGCGGCGCAGCAGATTATTAAGAAACACCGTGTCGAGTGTGTGATCGGTTTTGGCGGTTTCGTTACTTTCCCCGGCGGCTTGGCGGCAAAAATTTCCGGTGTGCCGATTGTGATTCATGAGCAAAACGCCGTAGCCGGTTTGTCCAACCGCCAACTGTCGCGTTGGGCAAAACGTGTTTTGTACGCTTTCCCTAAAGCCTTTCAGCATGAAGGCGGATTAGTGGGTAACCCTGTCCGTGCCGATATTGCGGCATTGCCTGTTCCTGAAGAACGCTTTGAAAACCGTCAAGGCCGTCTGAAAGTTTTGGTGGTGGGTGGCAGTTTAGGGGCAGATGTGTTGAACAAAACCGTTCCGCAGGCTTTGGCATTGTTGCCTGAGGCTGCCCGTCCGCAAATGTATCATCAGTCCGGCCGCAATAAATTGGGCAACCTGCAGGCGGATTACGATGCGTTGGGTGTGCAAGCTGAGTGCGTGGAATTTATTACCGACATGGTGTCCGCCTACCGCGATGCCGATTTGGTGATTTGCCGTGCCGGCGCGCTGACGATTGCCGAGCTGACGGTTGCAGGTTTGGGTGCATTGCTGGTGCCGTATCCGCACGCGGTAGACGACCATCAAACAGCTAATGCGCGCTTTATGGTGCAGGCCGAAGCTGGTTTGCTGCTGCCGCAAACTCAACTGACGGCAGAAAAACTGGCCGAAATCCTCGGCGGATTAAACCGTGAAAAATGCCTGAAATGGGCGAAAAATGCCCGTACGTTGGCGTTGCCGCACAGTGCGGACGATGTGGCGGAAGCCGCCATCGCGTGTACGGCATGATGACATAATGTGATGAACGAAACAGAGGTAGTCTGAAAACCAAGAAACGGGTTTCAGACGATCTTTTTGCAACTTGGCAGCCGTATTGTGCGGGAGTATGATGTAAATAGGAATTTCTCTCATTGGAGGCTATCATGTCTGCAAAAATCTCTCCCGAAACCATTTCCGCCCTGTCCAGTACCATGCTGATCCCCCTGTGGGCGAAGGCAGTAGAGCAGGGTAGGGCGCAGCCGCTTTTGCGCGATGACGAAGCCGTGCGGATGTTGGACAAGATTGACTACGACTTCAGCAAGTTTGCCAAAGTCAAAGCATCGCAGGTCGGCTGTTGCGGGCGGGCGAAGCTGTTGGACGATATGACCCGGCACTTTATCGCCGAACATCCCGATGCCGTCGTCGTGCAAATCGGCGCGGGGCTGGATGCGCGTTACGAACGCTTGGGCAAGCCGCGCATTACCGCTTGGTATGATTTGGATTTACCCGAAGTGATTGAAGTGCGGCGCATGCTGCTGCCTGAATCGGACAATCATTATCTAGGCGCGTCCATGTTTGACGAAGCGTGGATGAACACCGTCGCAGCGCACGGCAAACCCGTGTTGCTCGTGATCGAAGGCGTGTTGATGTATTTCGAAGAAACGCAAGTGCAGGATTTTTTCAAACAGGTTGCTCGCCGTCTGCCGAATGCCCAACTTGCTTTTGACACTATCCCCAAAGCCTACATCGGACAAAGCAAACACCATGACGCGCTCGGTAAAATGGACAAACCGCCCGAGTTCCGCTGGGCGATAAGCGGAGTGGACGACATTCTGCGGCTGATGCCGGGTGTGGAAATTATTGAAGAAGCCGGTTTGAGCAGCGTCTGCAAACCGCGTTATCCGTGGCTTTTGCGCCTTTTGTATGCGACCGCGTGGGGACGGCGCAAACTGGATATGCGCTTGATGAGGATACAAGTGCCATCCAGTTGATAAGCACGAGGTCGTCTGAAAACGGTTTTCAGACGACCTTATATTTTGTTTTTGCTGGTGTTTTGGTAGCTGAAATCAAGTTTAAAAATAGGCAAAATAGCAAAGATTCACCGCCAAGTGCCGCCCCTTTTTTACCCATATTGCAACCAATGTGAAATCCTGTATGCCAAAACATCTTTAATTTACAAGAAAACTATGGCGCAGAAGCGGATAGCCCTTTAAAATAACGCCTTTACGCATCGAAAATCCACCGAAACGCAACATCATGATGAAAAATCGAGTCACCAACATCCATTTTGTCGGTATCGGCGGCGTCGGCATGAGCGGTATCGCCGAAGTCTTACACAATTTGGGCTTTAAAGTTTCCGGTTCGGATCAGGCGCGAAATGCGGTTACCGAGCATTTGAGCAGCTTGGGTATTCAAGTTTATCCCGGTCATACCGCCGAACACGTCAACGGAGCGGATGTCGTCGTTACCTCTACCGCTGTCAAAAAAGATAATCCCGAAGTCGTCGCTGCGCTGGAGCAGCAAATTCCCGTCATTCCGCGCGCCCTGATGCTGGCGGAACTGATGCGCTTCCGTGACGGCATCGCCATTGCCGGTACGCACGGCAAAACCACGACCACTAGTCTGACCGCCTCCATCCTCGGTGCGGCAGGTCTCGATCCCACTTTCGTGATCGGCGGCAAACTCAATGCCGCAGGTACCAACGCCCGTTTGGGTAAAGGCGAATACATCGTCGCAGAAGCCGACGAATCCGATGCCTCTTTCCTGTACCTGACTCCGATTATGTCCGTCGTGACCAATATTGACGAAGACCACATGGACACTTACGGCCACAGCGTTGAGAAGCTGCATCAGGCGTTTGTTGATTTTATCCACCGTATGCCGTTTTACGGCAAAGCGTTTTTGTGTATCGACAGCGAACACGTCCGCGCGATTTTGCCCAAAGTGAGCAAGCCTTATGCTACTTACGGCTTGGACGATACTGCTGATATCTACGCAACCGATATTGAAAACATCGGCGCGCAAATGAAATTTACCGTTCATGTCCAAATGAAAGGACATGAGCAAGAGCCGTTTGAAGTTGTTTTGAATATGCCCGGCCGCCACAACGTCCTCAATGCGTTGGCGGCTATCGGAGTTGCGCTGGAAGTTGGCGCATCGGTTGAAGCGATCCAAAAAGGCTTGCTTGGCTTTGAAGGCGTCGGCCGCCGCTTCCAAAAATATGGCAACATTAAATTGCCAAACGGTGGAACCGCTTTGCTGGTGGATGATTATGGCCATCATCCTGTCGAAATGGCGGCAACCCTTTCCGCTGCGCGTGGTGCATACCCTGAAAAACGCTTGGTATTGGCTTTTCAACCGCACCGCTATACCCGTACACGCGATTTGTTTGAAGACTTTACTAAAGTCCTCAATACCGTTGATGCGCTGGTGTTGACCGAAGTTTATGCCGCAGGCGAAGAGCCGATTGCCGCAGCCGATTCCCGCGCCTTGGCGCGCGCCATCCGCGTATTGGGCAAACTTGAGCCTATTTACTGCGAAAACGTTGCCGACCTGCCGCAAATGCTGCTGAATGTTTTGCAAGACGGCGATGTCGTTCTGAATATGGGTGCCGGCAGCATTAACCGCGTTCCGTCTGCATTGGTGGAATTGTCGAAACAATCATAATAAACAGGCATATTGGCATTTGAGGACAGATAGGTCGTCTGAACAATATTCAGACGGCCTGTATCAGTATTTAAGAAAGTGGAAATTATGCAGAATTTTGGCAAAGTGGCCGTGTTGATGGGTGGCTTCTCCAGCGAGCGCGAAGTGTCGCTGGACAGCGGCGCCGCTATTTTGGCAGCCTTGAAAAGCAAAGGCGTCGATGCCCATGCGTTCGACCCCAAAGAAACCCCGTTATCTGAATTGAAAACACAAGGTTTTCAGACGGCCTTCAATATTCTGCACGGCACTTTTGGCGAAGATGGCGCGATTCAAGGCGCGTTGGAACTGATGGGTATTCCTTACACCGGTAGCGGGGTGGCTGCTTCTGCGCTGGGTATGGATAAATACCGCTGCAAACTGATTTGGCAGGCTGTGGGCTTGCCTGTTCCTGAGTTTGTCGTATTGCATGACGACAGCGACTTTGATGCTGTTGAAGAAAAATTGGGCCTGCCGATGTTTGTGAAACCTGCCTCAGAAGGCAGTAGCGTCGGCGTGGTAAAAGTAAAAGAAAAAGGCCGTCTGAAAAGCGTTTACGAAGAATTGAAACACTTGCAGGGTGAAATCATTGCCGAACGCTTTCTCGGCGGCGGCGAGTATTCTTGCCCGGTATTGAACGGCAAAGGCCTACCGAGCATTCATATTATTCCGGCTACCGAGTTTTACGACTACGAAGCTAAATACAACCGCAACGATACGGTTTATCAATGCCCATCGGAAGATTTGAGCGAGGCGGAGGAAAACCTGATGCGCGAACTGGCTGTGCGTGGTGCGCAGGCGATTGGTGCGGACGGCTGTTCGCGCGTGGACTTTCTGAAAGATACGGACGGTAAATTGTATCTCTTGGAAATCAATACCTTGCCTGGTATGACCAGCCATAGTTTGGTGCCAAAATCTGCAGGCCATACCGGCGTGGATTTTGCTGATTTATGTATTGAGATTTTGAAGACCGCTCATGTGGGATGATGCAGGCGCACTGGGTCGGCTGACCCGCCGGCTATTGGTGCTGATGACCTTTCTACTGATAGGTTCGGGCATAGCTTGGCTTTACAATTCAAAATATTTCCCTGTGAAACAGATTGCCATTCAGGGTAAGCTGAAATATGCTTCCAACAAAGAATTGCAAACTGTTGCACGAGAGCATATCAGGGGTAATATGTTCCGCGCCGATATTGATTCAGCGCAGGCCGCTTTTCAGGAGTTGCCTTGGATTGACTCGGCAATGGTACGCCGTCGTTTTCCGGAAACCGTGGAAATTATCCTGACTGAGCGTGTGCCGGTTGCACACTGGCGCGCTGGCGGCTTGGTGGACAGTAAGGGTAATGTGTTTGCCGCAAGCCTGAAACAGGACCTGCCTATATTTGAAGGGCAGCAGGGGACAGGCAAAGACATGGTCAAACATTATGCGGACTTTTCCGGTATTTTGAGTCCGTTGAAACTGACCATCAAAGAATTGATCTATACGCCGCGGTCGGCATGGCTGCTTGTATTGAACAACGGCATTACCGTGCGCTTGGGGCGTGAAAACGAAATCAAACGTTTGCAGCAGTTTGCCCAGATTTGGCCATCGCTGCTGCGTAAAAAACAAAGTAGTATCGAATATGTCGATATGCGTTATAAGGATGGTTTTTCAGTCCGTTACCGGCCGTCTGAAAACCCTTCCGACAGTGAATAGCCGATTAGACGTGAAGCAATCTTGTTTCAAAAATAATCAAACCGTCAGTCAGACAACATAGCGAACGAGCAATTATGGAACAACAAAATAAATATATCAGTGCCTTAGACATTGGTACGTCCAAGGTCATCGCCTTAATCGGCGAGATTCGGGAAGATAACGAAATCCACATTGTTGGCTTGGGTCAAAGCCCTTCACGCGGTCTGCGTGCAGGTATGGTGACCAACATTGACGCCACTGCGCAAGCCATTCGTCAGGCGGTAGAAGATGCCGAGCTGATGGCAGATACCAAAATTTCCCACGTCGTCACCGGTATTGCCGGTAACCATATCCGCAGCCTGAATTCACAAGGCGTGGTCAAAATTAAAGATGGTGAAGTATCGCAAACCGACATTGATCGTGCCATCGAAACGGCTAAAGCCATCAATATTCCGCCTGATCATAATATCTTGCATACCGTGGTTCAAGAGTACATCATCGACAACCAGCCAGGCGTGAAAGAGCCTATCGGCATGAGCGGCGTGCGTTTGGATACCCGTGTACACATCATTACCGGTGCGAACACTGCTTTGCAAAATATCCAAAAATGTATCCAACGCTGCGGCCTGCAAATGGATCAAATCATGCTTCAGCCTTTGGCAAGCGGTCACGCCGTTTTGACTGAAGACGAAAAAGATTTGGGCGTGTGCGTCATCGATATCGGTGGCGGTACAACCGACATCGCGGTTTATACCAATGGCGCAATCCGCCATACCGCGGTTATTCCTGTTGCCGGCGATTTGATTACCAAAGACTTGGCACAGGCCTTGCGTACGCCGCATAGTGCAGCCGAGTACATCAAAATCCATTACGGTGCCGCGATTCCGACTATGGACGGCTTGGATGAAATGATTGAAGTTCCTAGCGTTGGCGACCGTCAATCACGTCAAATTTCACGCCGTGTATTGGCTGAAATCATCGGCCCGCGCGTAGAAGAAATTTTGGAATTGACGCTGAACGAATTGCGCCGCTCCGGCTTCCCTGAAGAAGTGCTGACTTCAGGTATCGTTTTGACTGGTGGTGCTTCTATGTTGACCGGTATTGTTGAGTTGGCGGAAGAAGTCTTCAACTTGCCGGCGCGTATCGGTGTTCCACAAGAAATGGGCGGCGTATCCGAGCGTATCCGCAATCCACGCTATTCAACAGCGATTGGCCTGCTTCAGACGGCCTATGCTGCCGAAGAGGGTGAGCAAACCAGCCGAACCGGTGCGATTGCACTGAATGATTCAGGCAAAAAAATGGGTCTGTGGGAAAAAATCCAAAGATTCTTCAGAGATAATTTCTGATAAAAGTTTTCAGGGCGGACGGTGTAGCAACCGTTTGTCCTGAATATTTAAGTGGAATTAAACAGTTTTAAATAATTGTCAAGTGGATAATTTAAAACTTGTATATTTTCTGTTAAAAAATGTAG
This sequence comes from Neisseria sp. P0020.S003, assembly GCF_051957095.1. Classification (NCBI taxonomy): domain Bacteria; kingdom Pseudomonadati; phylum Pseudomonadota; class Betaproteobacteria; order Neisseriales; family Neisseriaceae; genus Neisseria; species Neisseria sp. P0020.S003. The sequence goes on from NZ_JBQCWU010000003.1 coordinate 70,328, forward strand.
TAAAAATATAACGCCGACAGTCGAATGGTAAGAAGATTTTTGCCAGTATCTGGATACTTCTTATATAATACGGATAATAAGTTATTTTTGAACCGTCCTTATAAAGCGGGGCGCGGAGGATTATTGAATGGAATTTGTTTACGACGTAGCAGAATCAGCAACGAGCCCTGCTGTTATTAAAGTTATCGGTTTGGGCGGCGGCGGCTGTAATGCCATCAACAACATGGTTGCCAACACTATTCATGGTGTTGAGTTCATCAGTGCCAATACCGATGCGCAATCATTGGCTAAAAACAATGCGGCTAAACGCATTCAATTGGGTACAAACCTGACTCGCGGTTTGGGTGCCGGTGCAAATCCTGAAATCGGCCGCGCCGCTGCCCAAGAAGATCGCGAAGCCATCGAGGATGCCATCCGCGGTGCAAACATGCTGTTCATCACTACCGGTATGGGTGGTGGTACAGGTACCGGCTCTGCTCCTGTTGTGGCTGAAATCGCTAAAGAAATGGGTATCCTGACCGTTGCAGTTGTAACCCGTCCGTTTGCTTATGAAGGTAAACGCGTACATATCGCTCAAGCAGGTTTGGATCAGCTCAAAGAGCGCGTTGATTCCCTGATTATTATCCCGAACGACAAATTGATGACTGCTTTGGGCGAAGACGTGACCATGCGTGAAGCTTTCCGTGCAGCAGACAATGTACTGCGTGATGCGGTTGCCGGTATTTCTGAAGTGGTGACTTGCCCTAGCGACATGATCAACTTGGACTTCGCCGACGTGAAAACCGTGATGAGCAATCGCGGTATCGCCATGATGGGTTCAGGTTTCGCGCAAGGTATCGACCGTGCCCGTTTGGCTACTGATCAAGCTATCTCCAGCCCGCTCTTGGATAACGTTACTTTAGATGGCGCACGCGGTGTATTGGTAAACATTACCACTGCTCCTGGCTGCCTGAAAATGTCTGAGTTCAACGAGATTATGCGTATCGTCAACCAAAATGCACACCCTGAAGTGGAATGCAAATTTGGTGCTGCCGAAGACGAGAGCATGAGCGAAGATGCTATCCGTATTACCATCATTGCTACCGGCTTGAAAGAAAACGGTACTGACAACCAACTGCGTGCTGCTGCCCGTACCCAACAATTGGTACGCGGTGCGGCAGAAGTGCCTCAAGCTCAAAGCCAAAGCAGTGCTGAAAGTTTGGTTCGTACCAACCGCAATATCCGTTCTATGAATCTGACTGCGGCTGATTTCAGCAACCAGTCTGTACTGGATGACTTTGAAATTCCGGCTATCTTGCGCCGTCAGCAACATACTTCTGATAAATAATCAGGATCATGCATGAAAAGACCTGCCTTAAAGGCGGGTCTTTTTTATTAGCAGAATAAACTTAAGGCCGTCTGAAAGTTTTCAGACGGCCTTAAGTTTTCAAATAAAGCAAATAACAAACTTACCCTTTATTTAGGATCTGCTTGTTTTCGCCCTCACGACGCAACTCTTTGGGCAAGACAAATACAATGCTTTCTTCTGCGCCTTCTCCTTCGCGTATGGTCTCATGTCCCCAATCTTGAATGGTTTGTAAGACTTCTCGAACCAAGACTTCGGGCGCAGATGCACCGGCAGTTACACCGACCTTGGTTTTGTTTTCAAACCATTCTTTTTTCAGATAGGAGGCATTATCGACCATATAGGCATCAACTCCGCGCAATGCGGCTACTTCACGCAAGCGGTTGCTGTTGGAAGAGTTGGGTGAACCGACAACAATTACGAGATCGCATTCTTCGGCCAATTCTTTAACAGCAGTTTGGCGGTTGGTTGTGGCGTAGCAGATATCTTCTTTGTGCGGATTACGGATATTTGGAAAGCGTTGATTTAAAGCTGCAATGATGTCTTTGGTTTCGTCTATCGATAAAGTAGTTTGGCTGACGTAGGCAAGTTTGTCAGGATTTTTGACGTTCAGTCCGGCTACATCTTCCACTGTCTCAACCAGAAACATTTTGCCCGAAGGTAATTGTCCCATCGTGCCTTCTACTTCGACGTGGCCTTTGTGGCCAATCATGATAATTTCGTAATCTTGCTCATCGAGGCGGGCTACTTCTTTATGGACTTTGGTTACCAGAGGGCAGGTAGCATCAAAAACGCGGAAACCACGTTGTGCCGCTTCTTCCTGGACTGCTTTGGATACGCCGTGAGCCGAGTAAATCAGTGTGGCACCCTTTGGGACATCCGCCAAGTTATCGACAAATACGGCACCTTTTGCCCGCAGATTGTCGACGACGAATTTGTTGTGAACGACCTCATGGCGGACGTAAATAGGCGCGCCGAATTCTTCGAGTGCACGTTCAACAATACTGATGGCACGGTCAACACCGGCACAGAAGCCGCGGGGATTGGCAAGGATAATGGTTTTTTGAGTCATGTGTGTTCCGTTTTCAGACGGCCTTTGTGTCGTTTGAAGGTGTTTTTTTGTGCAGCAAACCGTCTATTACCAAGCAAACTGCGCCAACGCAGATAAAGCTGTCGGCAATGTTAAATGCGGGGTAGAACCAGTTTTGCCAATAGAAAAGCAGAAAATCGACAACGTGGCCGTGAATCAGACGGTCAACCACATTGCCAATCGCGCCGCCGATAATCATGGCAGCCCCTAGTTTGCCCCAGCGGCCAAACTCATCACGCAAAATGGCACGGGCTAAATACAAGCTGATAACGACGGCCAGACCTAAAAAGAAGAATTTCTGCCAGCCGCCTTGGTCGGCCAAAAAGCTGAATGCCGCGCCTGGATTATAGGCAAGGGTCAGGTCAAAGAAGCCTGGAATGATATTGAGGCGTTCGCCTTCGGTAAAGTGTTTCAAGATTTCCCATTTGCTCAGTTGGTCAAGAATGATGGCAACGAGGGAAAGTAAGAAAAAGGGAATTTTTGCAGAAGAGGATGAACTCATGTTTTCAGACGGCTTATGTAATAAAGGGTTTATTTTACCTGAAAGCAAGCTGGAAGTGTTTACGATGGCATTGACGTCAAGGCCGTCTGAAAATAGAAACGCCGCCACTTGAATATATCAAAGGGCGGCATAGTAAGTATGTGTGGGCTTATTGGTTTTTAAGCAATGGGAAGCCCAGTTTTTCGCGGCTTTCAACGAATTTTTGTGCAACGATACGGCTCAGTGCACGAATGCGGCCGATGTAGGTTGCGCGTTCGGTAACGGAAATGGCACCGCGTGCATCCAAGAGGTTGAACGTATGGCCGGCTTTGAGTACAAGCTCGTAAGCAGGCAGGGCAAGACTGGTGTCTTCAACTGCAAGCAGGCGTTTGGCTTGTTCTTCATAGTCGTTGAATTGGCGCAAGAGCCAATCGGCATCGCTGTATTCGAAGTTGTAGGTGGATTGTTCGACTTCGTTTTGGTGGTACACGTCGCCGTAGGTGACGGTGTTGCCGTCCAGCGTTTTTGCCCAAACGAGGTCATAGACGTTTTCCACGCCTTGCAGATACATCGCCAAGCGTTCGATGCCGTAGGTGATTTCGCCGAGTACGGGGGTGCAGTCAATGCCGCCAACTTGTTGGAAGTAGGTGAACTGGGTCACTTCCATGCCGTTGAGCCAGACTTCCCAGCCCAAGCCCCATGCGCCGAGGGTGGGGTTTTCCCAGTCGTCTTCGACGAAGCGGATGTCGTGGACTTTCGGGTCGATGCCCAATTCGCGCAGGGAATCGAGATAGAGGTCTTGGATATTGGCGGGCGCGGGTTTGAGGGCGACTTGGAACTGGTAATAGTGTTGCAGGCGGTTGGGATTGTCGCCGTAGCGGCCGTCTTTGGGGCGGCGGCTGGGTTGAACGTAGGCGGCAAACCAAGGCTCGGGGCCGAGCGCGCGCAGGCAGGTGGCGGGGTGGGAAGTGCCGGCGCCGACTTCCATGTCGAAAGGTTGGATGACGGTGCAGCCTTTGTCTGCCCAGAATGTTTGCAGTTTGAAGATGATTTGTTGGAAGGTGAGCATGGTGGATGGAATAGGTTGGAATAAAGAGGGTATTTTACTGTTTTGAGCCTGTTTTGGATAGATTGAAGGAGGCGGCGCAGTTTATTTGCCGTCCAACAGGTCTGAAAAAGGATCGTCTTCCGAAGAAACGGTGTATTTTTCTTGTGCCCATTCGCCTAAATCAATAAGTTTACACCGTTTGCTGCAGAAAGGGCGGTAGGGGCTGTCGGTGTTCCAAACAACTTCTTTGTGGCAGGTTGGACATTTTACAACAGGTGCGGTCATGCAGTTTCTTTCGGTGATTGTGCAATGGATTGATAGTATTGATGCAAGCGGGCAACCTTGATTTTTGTTTCTTCCATGCTATGAGTATTATCCAATACATCATCGGCATGCAGCAGTCTTTCACATCGAGAAGCTTGGGTGGCCATGATTTGACGCGTTTGTTCTTTTGAAAAACCATTGCGTTGATGTACGCGTTCGATTTGGACGGACTCTGGAACATCTACAACCAAAATGCGGTCAGTCTCCGCTTTAAATGCCGGATTCTCAATCAAAAGCGGTACATCGACAATGCCGTAGGTGGATGAGGCAAGTTGTTGTTTCTGCTGCTGGATTTTGTTTAAGATTAATGGCAGAAGCAGGTTTTCCAGTTGTTTTTTGGATTGAGGCCGTCTGAAAACTTCTTCCCGTAAAGCCATACGATTCAGACGGCCTTCACTGTCAAAAACCTCATCGCCGAAAAGCTGGCGGATGACAGGAAGGGCTTCACCGTTTTCAGCGGTCAGTGAACGGCTGATGGCATCGGCATCGATAATGGGTGCGCCAAGTTCGGCAAACATTTGGGCAATAGATGATTTACCGCTACCGATACCGCCGGTCAAGCCTATCCATAATGTCATTATCGGAATCCTGATTGTACGAGCCACCATTGTACCAGTTGGGTAATAGGTGCATTGGCAACCAAAATAATCCATCCTGCTACAGCAAGGCTGGGACCAAAAGCAAAATATTGACCTTTACCGACGCGGGCAATGAGTGCGCCCACCAGTCCGACTAAGGCAGCCATGAAGATCAGAACAGGCAAGATACCTACGCCCAGCCATGCCCCGAGCGCGGCCAAAAGTTTGAAGTCGCCATTGCCCATGCCAATTTTACCGGTCAGAAGTTTATAGACGGCGCATAAAGTATAAAGGCTCATATAGCCTGCGATTGCGCCTAAAACGGCTGAATGCAGAGGTACGAATGTGTCATTCAGATTAAACAGCAGGCCGATCCAGATTAGGGGCTGAGTCAGGCTGTCGGGTAAATATTGTGTATCGGCATCAATAAAGGTCAGCGCAATCAATATGGCAGTCAAAATTAATCCGCCAATAGTTGTACATGACCAGCCGTATTGCCACGCGACAATACCGAATAAGACACTTGTCAGCAGCTCAATCAGCGGATAGCGTATGCCGATAGCGGTTTTGCAGGAGTGGCATTTCCCGCCCAGTAAAACATAGCTGAGGATGGGGATGTTTTGCCAAGGTTTGACTGGGTTTTTGCATTTTGGGCAGCGTGAATTCGGTTTGCACAGATTAAATGGCTGTTTTTCTTCATCTGTCAGCTTGATGCCCAAATGCTCTTTAGAAAATTGTGTCCATTCGCGTTCCATCATTATCGGCGTGCGATAAATGACAACGTTTAGAAAGCTGCCAATCAGCAATCCTAAAATAACGGCTAAAGGAATGGCGAATGGCGCAAGAACGGAGAGGGCGTCGATGGCAGAGTAAATACTATCAAGCATATCAACCTACGACATTACCCAAGTTAAACAGCGGCAGATACATGGCAATCAGCAAGATACCGATGAGCGAACCCAATACCACCATGATGATAGACTCCATCAAGTGAGACAATCGGGAGACGGAGTTGTCTACTTCATCTTCGTAGAATTCGGCAGCTTTGTTCAGCATATCGTCCAAAGAGCCTGACTCTTCGCCGATGGCCGCCATTTGGATCACCATATTGGGGAACATATCCGTACTTTGCATACTGGATGTCAGCGACAGACCTTGGGTTACCTTGGCGCGGATGTCTTGAGTGGCTTCTTCATAGAGAATATTGCCGGATGCGCCTGCAACTGAATCTAATACTTCCACCAAAGGAACGCCGGCTGCGAAGAGGGTGGAAGTCGTACGCGCCCAACGGGCAATGGTTGCTTTACGGACGATGGCGCCAAAAACAGGGAGTCTCAAAATCAGAGCATCGATTCGTTTTTGGAAGGTAGGCGATTTTTCATGGAGTTTGTACAGGCCGAAGGCGGAAACAATCAAAAGGATGATCATAATCCAGCCATAGTCGACGAATAAATCGGACAAACTCATGACAAGTTGGGTAAGCCTTGGCAGCTCTGCACCCATATTGGCATAAACTTCTTTAAAGGCAGGCAGTACAAACATCATCATGATGAAGATAAGCGCAACCGCCACCACGATAATGGCAATCGGGTAGGTCAGTGCGGTTTTGACTTTTTTCTTAATGGCTTGGGTTTTTTCTTTATAGACAGCCAGTTTGTCCAATAAGCTTTCCAGTACGCCGCCGGACTCGCCTGCGCTAACCAGATTACAATAAAAGCGGTCGAAATATTTTGGATATTTGGAGAACGATTTACCCAATGCGCTACCTTGTTCGACATCGGAGCGAACCTGCATCAGCATTTCGGTCATGCTCGGATTGGAGTGGCCGCGCGCAACGATTTCAAAAGCCTGCATCAGCGGTAAGCCTGCCTTCATCATCGTTGCCAGTTGGCGGGTGAACACTGTAATGTCTTCTTGGGTAATACGGCGTTTGCGTGCGGTTTTAACTTTGCTGATACGCAAAGGACGAATGCCTCTGCGTTGGAGTTTCTTGCGTGCTTCTTCTTCGTCTTTGGCAACTACTTCACCATGGACAAGACGTTCGGTCTCGGTATTTTTTCCTTCAAAAGTAAAACGCTTGCCTTTGCTTCTTGAGCCGAACAGACTTCTTTTTTGCTCTGCTTGAGCCATGTGTTATCCCTTGTTAGTAAGAAATAAAGCGGACTGTTTCCCCGTGCCGCTTTATTTTAATTTTCGAAAATATGGCAGTTTAGTCATTGGTATGAGCAGTCACTTCTTCCAACGAGGTCAGGCCTTGCATGACTTTCATGAGGCCGGCGCGACGCAAGTCTACCATGCCTTCCTGATAGGCCATGTTCATGATATCAACTTCTGTACCGTTGTTCATAATGACTTTTTGCATTTCATCGCTGACCGGCATGACTTCATAAATACCGACGCGGCCTTTAAAGCCTTTGCCGCGGCAGCTGTCGCAGCCAACCGGGCGGTAGAGTTTCCAATCTTGAGCCAAGTCCGTATCGGTAAAGCCGGCTTTTTTCAATGCCGGAACCGGCGGGCGTTCAACTTCGCGTTTGCAGTTTGGACACAGTCTGCGCAACAGCCTTTGCGCCATAATCAGGCTGACCGAGCTGGCGATATTGAAAGGCGCTACGCCCATGTTCAAAAGGCGGGACAGCGTGGCCGGTGCATTATTGGTATGCAGGGTTGAGAAAACCATGTGGCCGGTTTGGGCGGCTTTAATGGCGATGTCGGCGGTTTCCAAGTCCCGAATCTCACCGACCATAATAATATCAGGATCTTGACGTAAGAAGGATCGGAGGGCAGCAGCAAACGTCAGGCCTTGCTTTTCATTGACGTTAACTTGGTTGACACCCGGCAGATTAATCTCGGCCGGATCTTCTGCAGTTGAAATGTTCACATCTTCCGTGTTCAAAATACTCAGGCAGGTATAGAGCGAAACGGTTTTACCAGAACCTGTCGGACCTGTAACCAATACCATGCCGTAAGGGCGGTTGATGGCCTCAAGCAGCATTTCTTTTTGGAAAGGCTCTAAACCGAGCTGGTCGATATTGAGCGATGTCCCATCGGAATTTAGGATACGCATCACCACTTTTTCGCCAAACAATGTCGGCAACGTGCTGACACGAAAGTCAATCGGACGGCCGTGTTTATGGAAGGCAATTTGAATTCTGCCGTCTTGAGGAATACGTTTTTCGGAAATATCCAAACGCGCCATCACTTTGATACGTGATGCCAACTGGCCGCGTACTGCGACAGGAGGCTGTACGACTTCACGCAACTGCCCGTCCACGCGGAAACGAACGCGCGCCATTTGTTCGTAGAATTCAAAGTGGATGTCCGATGCGCTCGCGTTCAGGGCATCGGATAAGGTTTTATGGATGAAGCGGGGGATTGGACCGTCTTCAGCCTCTTCATTGTCGATATAAAGCGATTGCGATTGTTGCGTTGCTTCATGTTCGTCGTTGATTTCTTTCAGAATGGTGGTCGAACGTTGACCCAGCCATTCCAGCAATGAGCTGAGCTGGTCGTCTGGAACTACTACCAAGTCGACATTTAAACCTGAAGCAAAAGCAATTTTTTGAAATTTTTGGATTTGGGTCGGATCGGATACGGCGAAATAAACCTTGCGTCCGCGTTTGAAAATCGGAATGCAACGGTTTTGCACCATTTGCTCTTCCGTCAGAATGTCGCTGACTACATTATTGCGCGGGTAGTAGCGCAAATCCAAAAGGGGATAGCTGAATACGCGCGCAACCAACTCTCCCAAAGCTTTAGGGGAGATGATGCCGTCTGAAAACAGGTTGGGCAGGATTTCTTTGCCCGATTGTAAAAGGCTGTTGTAATGTTCCGCTTGTTGATTTGAGATGGTTTGGCTTTGAACCAAAACACGCAATAATCCGACACTCATTTTATTTTCCGTTTCTTGTGCAGTTTTCCCTTTAATTTAGAGGAAAGCCGTATTATTTTATCATTATTATGATTAAAGCATATATTTAATTATGCAAATCTGCTTAAGTTGCAAAGACATGCTTCTGCTTTAATTGTATTTTTATTTCAGACGGCCATTATAAAGCAAGGAGAATAGGCGTTAAACTCGATATTTTTGGATTATGGTGAAAAAACAACAATTTTGTCGTATGAATCCAATCAATAACGAAATTATATTTCATGTTGCTATTGCTTGTTTGGAGATGGCAGAAAAGGTTGTTTTGATGGACAGACGGTTGGAATTTGAAATATGAAAAGGCCGTCTGAAACTGAGCAATCAGGTTTCAGACGGCCTTTTAGCTATTTAAATCCGATAGGATTGATTAGGCTTTGTTTTTCAGACGGCCATGCAATTCCTGTACGCTGTACACGCCCAGGTGATCGCGGCTTTTTGCGCCTTCGCTCATGGCTTCGCCGCCGGCGATGGTGGTGTATTGCGGCACGCGTTGGGTGAGGGAGGTGCGGCGGATGCTGTGGCTGTCGGAAATGGATTGTGCCGAGCTGCTGACAGTGTTGACTACCAGCGCGATTTCACCGTTTTTAATTGCGTCCACGATGTGCGGGCGGCCTTCCTGCACTTTGTTCACCGCTTGCACGATGATGCCGTGCTCTTTCAGGTATTCGGCGGTGCCGCGTGTGGCGCAGACGCCGTAGCCGAGTGCTTGGAAGTTTTGCGCGGTTTTGACGATGAGCGGTTTGTCTTCGTCGCGCACGGCGAGGAAGATTTTGCCGGTCGGGTTCAGGCGTTCGCCTGCGCCGAGTTGGGCTTTGTAGTAGGCTTCGCCGAAGGTTGCGCCCACGCCCATCACTTCGCCGGTGGAGCGCATTTCCGGGCCCAAAATTGTATCCACGCCGGGGAATTTGATGAAGGGGAACACGGCTTCTTTAACGGCATAGAAATCGGGGACGACTTCTTTTTCCACGCCTTGCTCTTGCAGGGAAATGCCTGCCATGCAGCGCGCGCCGACTTTGGCGAGCGGTACGCCGGTGGCTTTGGAGACGAAGGGGACGGTACGGCTGGCGCGCGGGTTCACTTCCAACACGAACACCACGCCGTCCTGCACGGCAAACTGGACGTTCATCAGGCCGACCACGCCCAGCGCGTAGGCCATGGCTTTGGTTTGGCGGCGGATTTCGTCTTGGATTTCTTCGCTGAGCGAGTAGGGCGGCAGCGAGCAGCCGGAGTCGCCGGAGTGGATGCCTGCCTGTTCGACGTGCTGCATGATGCCGCCGATAACGACGTCTTTGCCGTCTGAAACGCAGTCCACATCGACTTCAATCGCGTTGTTCAGGAAGAAGTCGAGCAACACGGGGCTGTCTTCGGATACCTGCACGGCTTCGCGCATGTATTTTTGCAACTCTTCGGCGGAGTGGACGACCTGCATGGCGCGGCCACCGAGGACGTAAGACGGACGCACGACGAGCGGATAGCCGATTTCTTCGGCTTTGACGAGCGCTTCTTCTTCGTTGTGGGCGATGCGGTTGGGCGGTTGGCGCAGGCCTAAGTCGTTCAACACTTTTTGGAAGCGTTCGCGGTCTTCGGCGGCGTCGATGCTGTCGGCGGATGTGCCGATGATGTTTACGCCGTTTTCAACCAGCGCGTTGGCGAGTTTGAGCGGGGTTTGGCCGCCGTAATGCACAATCACGCCCCACGGGTTTTCGGTGCGGACGATTTCCAACACGTCTTCCAGCGTCAGCGGCTCGAAATACAGGCGGTCGCTGGTGTCGAAGTCGGTGGACACGGTTTCGGGGTTGCAGTTCACCATAATCGTTTCAAAACCCGATTCGCGCAGGGCAAGCGCGGCGTGAACGCAGCAGTAGTCAAACTCGATGCCTTGACCGATGCGGTTCGGGCCGCCGCCGAGAATCATCACTTTTTTACGGTCGGAAGGACGCGCTTCGCATTCTTCTTCGTAAGTAGAGTAGAGGTAGGCGGTTTCGGTGGCGAACTCGGCGGCGCAGGTATCGACGCGTTTATAGACAGGATGCAGCTTCAGCGCGTAGCGGTGTTCGCGCACTTCTTTTTCTTTTACGCCTAAAAGCTGCGCGATGCGTTTGTCGGAGAAGCCTTTGCGTTTCAGACGACGTAAGGCGGCGAAATCCAAATCTTGCAGGCAGCCTGCACTTACCTGCTGCTCTTCTTTCACCAAGTCTTCGATTTGCGCCAAGAACCAAGGGTCGATGGCGCAGATTTCGTGGATTTCTTCCAGCGTGAAGCCCGCGCGGAATGCGTCTGCCACAAACAGCATACGTTCGGGGCCGGGGTTCGCCAGTTCGCGGCGGATTTCCGCTTTGTCGGAGCTTCTCGGATTGAAGCCGCACAAGCCAGTTTCCAAGCCGCGCAGGGCTTTTTGGAAGCTTTCCTGAATGGTGCGGCCCATCGCCATCACTTCGCCCACCGATTTCATCTGCGTGGTCAGGCGGTCGTCTGCGGCGGGGAATTTTTCAAACGCGAAACGCGGGATTTTGGTTACCACATAGTCGATGGAAGGCTCGAACGACGCGGGCGTACGGCCGCCGGTGATGTCGTTGCGCAACTCGTCCAGCGTAAAGCCGACTGCCAGTTTCGCCGCCACTTTCGCAATCGGGAAGCCCGTCGCTTTGGAAGCCAGCGCGGACGAACGGCTCACGCGCGGGTTCATCTCAATCACAATCATCTCGCCGTTTTCAGGGTTCACCGCAAACTGCACGTTCGAGCCGCCCGTGTCCACGCCGATTTCGCGCAATACCGCTAAGCTTGCGTTGCGCATGATTTGGTATTCTTTGTCCGTCAGCGTTTGCGCCGGCGCAACCGTAATCGAGTCGCCCGTATGCACGCCCATCGGGTCGAAGTTTTCAATCGAGCAAATGATGATGCAGTTGTCGTTCTTATCGCGCACCACTTCCATCTCGTACTCTTTCCAGCCGAGGACGGACTGCTCAATCAGCAGCTCATGCGTGGGCGACGCATCGAAACCGCGTTCGCAAATCGCCAGAAACTCGTCTTTATTGTAGGCAATGCCGCCGCCCGAACCGCCCATGGTGAAAGACGGACGAATCAGCGTCGGGAAGCCGACCTGTTCTTGCGCTGCCAAGGCTTCGTTCATCGTGTGGCAGACAAAAGATTTCGGGCAGGAGAGACCGATTTTCTCCATCGCTTCCTTAAAGCGACCGCGGTCTTCCGCCTTGTCGATCGCGTCTTCCGTCGCGCCGATTAATTCGACATTGTATTTCGCCAGTACGCCGTTGCGCGCCAAATCCAGCGCACAGTTCAGCGCGGTCTGGCCGCCCATCGTGGGCAGAATCGCATCGGGCCGCTCCTTGGCGATAATCTTCTCCACCGTCTGCCACATAATCGGCTCGATGTAGGTAACATCCGCCATTTCAGGGTCGGTCATAATCGTGGCGGGGTTGGAATTCACCAGAATGACTTTATAGCCTTCTTCACGCAAAGCCTTGCAGGCCTGTGCGCCCGAATAGTCAAATTCGCAGGCCTGACCGATAACGATAGGGCCGGCGCCGATGATAAGGATGGATTTTAGGTCGGTACGTTTGGGCATGGGGGGTCTCTTTTCAAGTTATTTAATTTGAATTAAATGCTGTAATTAATAAGAAACATGTTTAGGTATTAATTTAATCTGTTTGGGATTACTTTTCAAATTACAGTTGAGCTTCTTGGTTTTATCATTCGCCCATTTGCTTAATTTTTCATAAAATAATCTATCGTTATTTAGCAAGCAGGACAGATCTTCAATTTTTTTGTCATTGGAAATGTTTTTAAGAAAATATTTCTTCAATTTCTTTACTTTGTATGTCTCAAACAAAGAGAAATACTTTCGATTACAATATGAAATATCTTTCTTGTCAGATATTATTAACCAAGCTGCTATTTCATTAATTTTTTTATCAACTATTTTCCCATTTATTTCTGAATCAATAAATTCTACCATTTTTAGTAATAATTTATATTTATCAGAGTTTGATGAACCATTAGGCAAAATATACTTTGGATCTATTTCATTACTATTTGGATTTGAACCATCAACATCATAAAGTACATCTGTTTCATCAAGAGGAGTTAGCTGGTCGCATTTCAGTGGATTTGATACTGGTCCATTCCAATCACATATGAGTTTTGCTCCTCGATTCTCAATCTGATGATTTAGAACCTCTCCTTTTGAACCAAGGAAATTCATCCCACAGTCAATATTATATGGATCAGTTGTTTGATTTCCCCAGCGCACTTTTCCGCTATCACCATGATAATATTCGCCTGCGCATGAATTGAATATTCCATCTATTGCTATAAATAATGCACTTTCAGGTTGTGTTTTATGAATCAAACCACAAATGTTTTGAACAGTTCTTGAGTTAATATGTTGATTCACGACTTCTCCTTATTTATCAAAGCAGGCAAGCCGAAGCTTGCATATAGGATGTATGCGGTACGCCCGCACGCGCTCCCCATTTTCCCTATAATCTCAACCCACCGCGTGCGTGCCTTGCGGCACACACCCTACCTGTGGGTTCAAAGGCCGTCTGAAAAAACGCTTGCGGCGTTTGTTCCATCTGCCTTGCGATAAAGGCTACCTGAAAAATTCCTGCCGTTGATATTTCAGGCATTCTTTTTCAGACGACCTGCAACGCCTTAATCTGCTGTAACCTGCTCCCTCCCCCGTGGGGGAGGGCTGGGGAGAGGGCATTCCCCGAATTGCAGTAACCTTTCCCACCACCCTAACCGCCCCAATACAAGCCTTGCGGCTTGTTACCCTCTCTCTAACTCTCTCCCACGAGGAGAGAGGACGGGGTGGCTGTTCGGTTTAAGGGTTCTGCAAGAAAAACAGGTTGTGCAGGCTGCTTTTTGCTTTTCAGACGACCTTTATAAACGCTCAATTCAGGCAGCTTTACACTATTATTTTCAAAAATCCAATCAAAATCAGCCATCTGCTACTGTGCAGGCTGCTTTTCCAATTCTTGTAACACGCGCAGGATTTCCGCCAGCACATCGTTTGTCTGCTGCAAAATTTCGTGGTTCCAAAAACGCAGCACGGTAAAGCCCAGGCTGTTGAGATGTGCCGTTCGCGCGTGGTCGTATGCGGCTTGTTCTGTATGTTGCCCGCCGTCTGCTTCGACAATCAACTTGGGCGTTACGCACATAAAATCAACAATATAGTTTCCAATCGGTTGCTGGCGGCGGAATTTATAGCCGTTCAGACGGCCTGCTCGCAGGTGCTGCCACAATTTTGCTTCCGCCTCGCTCATTTCTTGACGCATGGCTTTGGCGCGTTGGCGCAGGGCGGGGTTGTCGGCGGTCAATAGTTTTTCGGGCGGGTTCATTTTTGTTATCGGGGGTGTTTGTGCAAGCCTTGCGGCTTGTTGCCCTCTCTCTAACTCTCTCCCACGGGAGAGAGGATGGGGTGGCTGATTGAATTAAATGTTGCGGCAAAACAATCTTTTTTCAGACGACCTTTTACGTTTTTATTTTGCACAGACCGTCTGAAAACTTCCTTAAAAGCTGGTGATAAAGGTAATCAAGCCCAAAATGATACCGGGGGCGTTTGCCAGCATGACGGGGTAGTCGCGTTTTTCTTTCAAAAAGCCGTAGGCAACCCATAATGTGCAGTTGATGGCGGCGACGAGGGGTTGCAGCGGCGAGCCGGGGTTGCCCGCGAGGTTGTTTTGGATTTGTGGGATATAGGAAACGTACATGCCGACGGCGGTCAGGGTGGCGACGACGGAAAGAATGCGCATTTGCTTTTCTGTCATGGTTCTTCCTTTCTGATTCGAGGGTTGGGTTTCAGACTGTGTAGATGTTGAGAGAGTCTGAATTTATATTTTTTGAGGTTTGGTTTTCAGACGGCCTGTTGTTGAGTTGAATGTGGCCGTCTGAAAAAATCAGCTTTATTGTTTGGCAGCCTTGATATTGTCAATGAATTTATCAAACAGATAGCCGACATCTTGCGGGCCGGGGCTGGCTTCGGGGTGGCCTTGGAAGCAGAACACGGGTTTGTCTGTCAGTTCAATGCCTTGCAAAGTATTGTCGAACAAGGATTTGTGGGTAATGCGTGCGTTGGCGGGTAGAGTGTCGGCATCAACGGCGAAACCGTGGTTTTGGCTGGTGATGATGACTTTGCCGCTGTCCAAATCTTGTACCGGGTGGTTGGCACCGTGATGGCTGAAGCGCATTTTCAGGGTTTTTGCGCCGATGGCGAGGCTGATGAGCTGGTGTCCCAAGCAGATGCCGAAGATGGGTTTGCCGCTTGCCATCAGTTTTTGTACGGCTTCGATGGCGTAGGTGCATGGCTCGGGGTCGCCGGGGCCGTTGGAGAGGAATACGCTGTCAGGGTTGAGTGCCAACACGTCTTCCGCGCTGGTTTGGGCTGGGACGACGGTCAGGCGGCAGCCGCGTGCGGCGAGCATACGCAAGATGTTGGTTTTCACGCCGAAATCGTAGGCGACGACGTGGAACGGTTGTTCGGCAGGGGTAACGAAACCTTTGCCCAGCGCCCATTCACCTTCGGTCCATTCGTAGGCTTCTTTGCAGGAAACTTCTTTCGCCAAATCTTTGCCGACCATGCTGCCGAACGCGGCGATGAGTTCTTGCGCTTTTTCAGCCGTGGCGTCTGCACCGGTCAGAATCGCGCCTCCTTGTGCGCCTTTTTCACGCAGCAATGTGGTCAGGTGGCGGGTGTCGATGTCGGCGATGGCGACGGTTTTGTTGCGCACCAGATAGTCGTGCAGGCTTTCGGAGGCGCGGAAGTTGCTGTGCAGCAACGGCAGGTCGCGGATAATCAAGCCTGCGGCATAAACGCTGCGGCTTTCTTCGTCTTCGGCGTTGGCGCCGGTGTTGCCGATGTGGGGGTAGGTAAGGGTAACGATTTGTTTGCAGTAGGACGGGTCGGTCAGGATTTCCTGATAGCCGGTCATGGAAGTGTTGAACACGACTTCGCCGGAAGTCGAACCTTCGTAACCGATTGATGTGCCGTGAAATACGCTGCCGTCAGCGAGAACGAGAAGAGCCGGAGTGGTCATGATGGAATCCTGTTTGCCTGATGATGGTCGGTTCGAAAAAAATGGGTCAGGCCGTCTGAAAAATAAAAATTGTTTACAAAAAAGACAGCCTTCGGAAATCTCGGCTAAAAAAAAACACGCTCCGCAGCTTTGATTTTGCTGTGTAACGTGCTTTTTCAGACATAGCTGCCTATGCCGTAGAAGCAATGCATTCTACGTCAAAAAGCCATATCGTTCAAGCTGTGTTTTGGCAACGGATTTTCCCTTTACAATCATGAAGTCTGTTTCATTTTCGCCATTGTTCGCCACATTAGACAAAAAAACAGCCCGAACCCCACATAAATGACATCGTAAATGTTAGAATCGCATTCCGAGAAAATAAAAACAACGTCATCATCCGTTAACCGACGATTTTATGAAAAAAGAACGCATTATGAAAAACAAATCTTCACGTTGCCCCGGCTCCATCCGTCCGATGATTTACAGCATCGCCTCCGCGCTCGCCTTGATGAGCGGGGTGGCAAATGCCGCAGCAGGCGAGTTCGCCAAAGTCCCACTGTATCTGCAAAATGAATCTAAAATTAATAAACAGCCCGAAGTTAAACACAACATTATGCTGTTTATTGATGATTCAGGTAGTATGGATGAATATATTGGCAGTAAAACCCGTATTCAGATTACAAAGGATGCGTTAAGTAAAGTTTTGAAGGAACATGGTAGTACATTTAACTGGGCATTGCAGACTTTAAATAATAGCGGTGGGAGCGATACTCCTGATGACAAAGGATTTACCATGCCGGCAACTGAGATTGCCAAAAGGGTAGAAAATATTAAGGCCAAAGGAGGTACGCCGACTACCTCGCGTTATTTCGAGTTGGTCAGTCAAATTGTGATGCCGAATGTGAAATACCGTTGCCAGAAATCATATGTGGTTTTGATGTCTGACGGTGATGCCAATTTGAGCTGTGGTTTGGATAATACAGGATACAAATGGCCTAAGTCTGATTTTAAATATGGGGATTTAAGCCGCTATTCGGATTATTATCGACGAAATATTTCTCTGGAAGAACCAAAGTATAGAGAAGCATATAATTATTTTGGGTATAGGCAGGCGGGTTCTTGTCAGAAGCGGGAATTGGGGGCATATGATACCTCTTGGGATATAGATGATGGCTTAGCTTTCTTCAGTAAAAAACTTGCAGAGCAGGATTTTAAAACCGACGGAACGGATGCTGCAGGTAAAAGCTGGAACGGCGATCCTAAAGATCCTGCCGATTACAGTAAACAACTGGTGCAGACCTTTACCGTAGGCTTCGGGCAAGGTATTTCGCCCTCAGGAAAGAGGTATTTGCAGCTGGCTGCCAGCCACCCCGAGTATTATTATGAGGCAGATAAACCCGAAAGTTTGTCGAAGGTATTTAACGACATTGTAGAGCAGATTAAATCTGGCACGAAAAATGTGGGTTACGACGATGTTGGTGCGACCGCGCCTGCAACGACCAGCAGCAGCCTGCCTGAGATGTCGGCAGTTATCGGTTTGAAAACAAACTCTTGGAGTAGCCAGATTATTTTCCAAAGATTAGGGAAGGATGGTCGTCGTAGTGAAGAATTGAAGCTGTACCCGTCGTTTGCAAACCGTAAAACCCTGATTAATACGGGTTCAAGTACTTATTTTATTAATAATATTCCCAATAATACTTTAAACAATGCCTATTTTGATATTGCAGATGCAGCTAATGGTAAAAATTCGGATGAATGGCGTGATTTGCTGAATTGGACGGGGCGTATCGGTGATGATAAATCAATACAAGATAAATCAAAAAACACACCGTACAGTCAAGTTTACCGTATTCGGGAAGGTGATCAGCGTGATTTGGGCGATATTTTGGACGGTTCGGTTGCTGCTGTCGGTAATAAGGCCAAGTATAAAGTTGGCAACGATACGATCAAGCGTCAGAAATATATGGTTGCGGCTGCGAATGACGGCATGGTGCATTTGTTCCAAACCTCGTCAGATGCAAATCATCCGTATGAACTGAAAGTCAGCTACATCCCTTCGACAATGGAGCGGGATGTCGCAGATGGTAATAATGTGAAGACGGTTACTTTGGCAAAAGTTTTGAAAAATATTGCCAAAGACAGCTATACGTCGTCTATTACCAATCATGAATATATGGTTAACGGCGGATTTACCTTGCGTCAGACTTCTGAAAATGATACTCAGCGCGTATTTATGTTTGGTGCGATGGGTCAGGGTGGTCGTGGTGCCTATGCCCTGAATATCGGCGGTAATGTAGATAAAGCTACCAAAACAGGTTTGGATGTCACTGATACCGAGTGGAATAAAACAGTTCCATTGTTTGAAACCATCAAAGGTGAGGAAAACACATTGGGCTATACCATTGGTACGCCGCAAATTGGGCGTGTCTCGGTCAGCAGACCTGCCGATAACGGACGTGTAGATATAAAAGAAAACATTCGCTATGCAGGTTTTCTTGCCAGCGGTTATCGTGTTGAAGATAAAGCCGATACGAAAAATGAAACAGCATTGTATGTATATGAAATGCTAGGTAAGGAAGTTGGTACAGGCGATAAGCGTGGTAACGGTACAGGTAAAGCACCGGGCGATTTGTTGAAAAAAATCGAAGTTCAAGACGGTGTAGGCGGTCTGTCCACGCCGACCCTTGTGGACACTGATTTTGATGGTGTAATTGATGTTGCGTATGCGGGCGACCGTGGAGGCAATATGTATCGTTTTGACCTGCGCGGCGAAAAACCGGACAACTGGAAGGTTGTTAAAATCTTTACGGGTTCACCCAGCAAACCGATTACCTCCGCACCTGCCGTTTCACGCCGCAGAGCAAACGAATATGTCGTGATTTTCGGTACGGGCAGTGAGATTTATCAAAATGATCTGACCAATAAAGACAAGCAATCTATTTACGGTATTTATGAAGATTTGACACCGAATCAGACCGTAACCGCTGCTTCCGAAAGTGATTTGCAGCAACAAGAGTTTCGTCCTGAAGAAAAAGGAAAAGAAGGCTATATTTATCTAACTAACAACCAGGTTGCCAAAACCCAAAAAGGTTGGAAAATCGATTTGCGTGATGGTGAACGGGTAAACGTCAAACCGACTATGATCTTGCGTACTGCTGTTGTGACTGTGCGTCGCTATGATTCTGTTACAGAGGAAAAATCTGCAGGTGCCGATGTTTGTTTACCAGCAAGTACGAGCGTGAAAACTGCAGCAAAAACTTCGTTCATTGGTGTGAATGCTGATAATGGAGGTGCATTGAACGCACGCAGCGCGCGTTTTACGCCTGATACCGTTATTCGGAAGCTGGACGGCTTTGGTATGCAATACGCCAATGGTTTGACTCAGGATGGGGTTATCAACTTTACCTTCCTCAATCCGAGCAAATTGGATGATTCCCCTGTGACCGCAGACGGGGATTCAGGTGGTACGGGTACGGATAAAGAGCTTTCTGTTACGTCGAGTACGCCAAATAACAAATGCTTCTCCAATAAAGTAACCCGCAGCCTACTGTTAAATAAGGGTGAGTCTCTGGCAGTTGAGGGTGGTCGTATCTGTGGTTTGAAACGTATCAGCTGGCGCGAGCTGTTTTTCTGATTGGTTCGTGCAAACGAATGAAGACCAAGAGGTCGTCTGAAACTTGGAAACAGGTTTTCAGACGACCTTTGTTTTATAGTGGATTAACTTTAAACCAGTACGGTATTGCCTCGCCTTGCCATACTATCTGAGACCTTTGCAAAAAAGTCTTTCCCCCAACAGCCGAAACCTAAACAAAGGTTTTCGGCTGCTTTTGTTTCAAATATCCACTGATTCTATTCAAATACCCCCTTAATCCCCCCTTGGATACCTGATAATCAGGCATCCGGGCCGCCTTTTAGGCGGCAACAGGCACACTTAGCCTGTTGGCCGCTTTCAACAGGTTCAAACACATCGCCTTCAGATGCGTTTGGTTTGCGCTTCCGTCAGCGGACGGTTGCGGCAGGCTTTGCGCATAATGCCGTCTAACAACTGATGCTCTTCCAGATGTTGCCGGTTTTCCTTACTGTCATAGCCTTTGTCGGCATAGACGGTCGTACCTTCGGCAATGCCCTCCAACAAAGGCAACAGGTGGTTGCACTCATGGGTATTGGCAGGGGTGATGTGCAGTTTCTCGATATAGCCTTCCCCATCGGTACGGGTATGTTGTTTGTAACCGAGTCTGTATAAACCGTTTTTCTTTGTCCAACGGGCATCTTTGTCCTTACTCGGTGTGGTTTGGCCGCTGACTTGTCCTTCGTCATCGACTTCTATGGCCTGACGCTGTTTGCTGCCGGCGGTCTGAATAATGGTGGCGTCAATGACGGCGGCGGATGCTTTCTCTACTTTTAGGCCTTTTTCGGTCAGTTGGCAGTTAATCAGTTTTAGCAATTCGGACAGGGTGTCGTCTTGCGCCAGCCAGTTGCGGTAGCGGCATAAGGTGCTGTAATCGGGGATGCTCAACTCGTCAAAACGGCAAAACAGGTTGAAATCGATGCGGGTGATGAGGCTGTGTTCGAGTTCGGGATCGGAGAGGCTGTGCCATTGTCCGAGCAGGACGGCTTTGAACATGGATAACAGGGGATAGGCGGGACGGCCGCGGTGGTCTCGAAGGTAACGGGTTCTTTGACGGTTCAGGTACTGTTCGATCGGCTGCCAATCAATCACCTGATCCAACTTCAATAGTGGGAAGCGGTTGATGTGTTTGGCGATCATGGCTTGTGCGGTTTGCCGGAAGAAGGTGCTCATGAGAAATCCCCTAAATGTCTTGATGGGAATTTAGGGGATTTTGGGGAATTTTGCAAAGGTCTCAGGCCGTCTGAAAATATCTTTTCAGACGGCCTTTGATTTAAAGAGAGCCAATCAAGGAGCGCATTGTTAAATGCTGTTTTTAATGATTTTCCTCAGGGTGGACAGTTGTCGGCGGCTGACAGGCAACGGAGTTGGAATATCGAGAATTTTAGCGCCCCATGTGGATGCGTATTCGTCGTTTTCGTCATCGTCCAGTCGAATCAGGCTGTCGAGGGTGTGGCGGAAGACGAGGGCATTGCGGTGGATGCGGATGACTTTATCGCCCAGCAATTCTTCCCAGTAAACCAATGTTTTCGGTAATTCGTAGCTGTGGCCGTCGCCGGTAAACAGATAGACGGTTTTGTGTTCCGCCATCAGGTAACGCGCCTGTTGCCATGGGATTTCAACCATGCGTTCGCGGTTGTACACTTTGAAATGGGTGAAACTGTCTGCTTTTTCGCGGTTTTTCTCGATGATGCGGTCAAGCGCGGTTTGCAGGCGGGTCATTTTGATTGGTTTGAGCAGATAGTCTGCGGCAGCCAGCTCAAACGCGCGTAGGGCGTGTTCTTCATAGGCTGTGGTGAATACAATTTCCGGCTGGCGCTTGGCGGTACGCTTAATGCGTTCGACAAACTCGAGACCGTCGATTTCCGGCATGCCGATGTCGGCAAAGACGATGTCGACTTCGTGGACGCTCAGCCACTCCAATGCTGGCATGGCATGGTGAAAGACGTTGAGCAGTACGACATTGCACTCTTCCAATAATACACGTAAGCGTTCTGCTGCTAATACTTCGTCTTCTACAATAATGGCACTTGGCATAGCGGTATTCTTTTTGTTGTATCGTGGGAGATCTGCCGCGTTTTGTCATCCTCAATAACGCGTCAGCCGTATGTTGTTACAACCTTGAAATTATCAGTTTGTGACAATTTTAGGAAATTTTCAAAATATACATGATTTTTCGCTTCTTGGGCATGGGTTGGGATGAATCGGAAGATTACTTACATAACTTTATGAAATATTGTAATACCTAGAGTAATTTTGTTGTAATCGTGCTAATTCAGTCTGTGATAATGGACGATTTTGGGATTTTGTCCATTTGCCAGTGTGCCACCGCCCAATCAAGCAATTCCTGCGGACGGTTCACGGTAGGTGCATCGGGTAGGTTGAGGTAGGTTAGGACTTGGCGTAGGAGTTGTTCTTTTTGATTCAAATCCAAAGCCGGGGCAAGGGTTTGTTTCGACCATTTTTGCCCTTGATTGTTGGTCAATAGGGGAAGGTGGGCGTAGGCCGGTGTGGGAACGCCGAGGCATTGTTGCAGATAGATTTGGCGCGGCGTGGAAACGAGCAAGTCCTGACCGCGGACAATATGGGTTATTCCTTGATCGGCATCGTCGGCAACCACGGCAAGCTGATATGCCCAATAGCCGTCGGCACGAAGCAGGACAAAATCGCCGATATCGTGTGCCAGATTTTGTGCGTAATGTCCGACAATGCCGTCTGAAAAACCGATCATGCGATCAGGAACTTGAATGCGCCATGCCGGAGTTTTGTTTTGCGTGTCGGGTCTTTGCTGAGGATTGCGGCAACGGCCGTTATATACAAACCCGTCTGCGCCATGTGTTGCCGCCGCCTGCCAGTCTTTGCGGCTGCAATAGCAGGGATACACCAGCCCGGCTGCTTTGAGGCGGTCGAGGGTGTCTTGATATAGGTCGTAACGGCGGCTTTGATAGGCTACTTCGCCGTCCCACTCAAAACCGAAAGCTTCGAGCGTGCGCAAAATGTCGGCTGCGGCGCCGGGCATTTCGCGCGGAGGGTCAAGGTCTTCAATGCGGACCAGCCATTTGCCCTGATGAGCGCGCGCATCGGCATAGGAAGCGACGGCGGTCAGTAGGGAGCCGATATGAAGCAGGCCGGTAGGGCTGGGGGCGAAACGTCCTATATACATGGCAGGGTGGTTTTTGTAGGGCAGGGGCAGTATGCCTGCACGCTATTCAAATCGTGATAGAAAAGGGCGTGCCGTACACGCCCGAATTTGGGTTTCAGACGGCCTGAGACTTTTCAAAATGATTTAAGTTTCTCGGCCGTCCGTTCAATCCGCTTAAGCCAAGGGAGCCAGCAGTTTGGCGAAAGCGTCTTCAAATTGTTTCAAACCGTCTTCCTGTAAACGAGTTGCCAAAGTTTCGACATCGATGCCGAGTTTGGCGGTTTCGGCAAGCTGCGCTTGGGCTTCATCCACACCTTCGGTCAAAGTGGCTTTGGCGGTGCCGTGGTCGATAAAGGCTTTGAGTGTCGCATCGGGAACGGTGTTGACGGTATGGGCGCCAATCAGGCTGTCAACGTACAAAGTGTCAGGATAGGCAGGGTTTTTCACGCCGGTAGATGCCCACAGAAGTTGTACGCGGTTGGCACCTTTTTCGGCAAGTGCGGCAAATTCGCTGCTGCCGAAGTATTGCGCCCAATCTTGATAGGCGAATTTGGCCAGCGCGATGGCGACTTTGCCTTTGAGGTGGTCGGGCAGAGTGGAGTCCAATGCGGCATCGACACGGGAAATAAAGAAGCTGGCGACAACTTGAATATGGGAAACGTCATGTCCTGCCTCCAAACGTTTGGCAATGCCGCGTGCGTAGGCTGCATAGGCTTTGAGGGTTTGGGCGCGTGAGAACAGCAGGGTCAGGTTCACGCTGATGCCCTCGGCAATGAGGGTTTCGAGTGCTTCGATGCCTGCGTCGGTAGCGGGGACTTTAATCATGGCGTTTTTACGCGCGATGGCGGCATGGAGACGGCGGGCTTCTTCTACCGTGCCTTGTGCGTCTTTGGCAAGCTCGGGAGAAACTTCGAGGCTGACGAAACCGGTTTTGCCGCCGGTGGATTCATGTTCGGCAAGGCAAACGTCGCAGGCTGCCTGTACGTCGGCAATCGCCATGGTTTCGTAGCGTTGTTTGGGGCTGAGGTCTTGCTGCTTGAGGGCGGCGACTTCATCGGCGTAAAGCGCGTCGCCGGCGAAGGCTTTTTGGAAGATGGCGGGATTGGAAGTTACGCCGCACACGCCTTGTTTCAACATTTGCGCCAATTCGCCGCTTTGTATGAGCGAGCGGGAAAGGTTGTCCAGCCAGATTTGTTGTCCTAATGCTTTAACGTCCGATAAAATAGTCATCTCTGATTCCTTTAAATATAGGTTATTTGCGAAGCAGGCAGTAATGCTACCCCTATTCGGAAAATTTGGATAGTTTATTAGGGCATTTCATCATGTCCAAAATCATATAAAACGAACACAAAAAGGCATTCATTTATGGCAGGAAACGGTCAATATCTCGATTGGGCGCGCGAAGTGTTGCACACCGAAGCGGAAGGCTTGCGCGAAATTGCGGCGGAATTGGACGAACAATTCGTCCACGCGGCAGACGCGCTGTTGCACTGTAAAGGCAGGGTCGTCATTACAGGCATGGGCAAGTCGGGACATATCGGGCGCAAAATAGCGGCGACCATGGCTTCAACAGGCACACCCGCGTTTTTCGTCCATCCTGCGGAAGCGGCGCACGGCGACTTGGGCATGATTGTGGATAACGATGTCGTCGTCGCGATTTCCAATTCCGGTGAAAGCGACGAAATCGCCGCCATTATTCCCGCGCTCAAACGCAAAAACATCACCCTCATCTGCATCACCGCCCGCCCCGGCTCGACCATGGCGCGCCATGCCGACATCCACATCACGGCATCAGTTTCCAAAGAAGCCTGCCCGCTGGGACTTGCCCCGACGACCAGCACCACCGCCGTTATGGCTTTGGGCGATGCGTTGGCGGTCGTTCTTTTGCGCGCACGCGCGTTCACGCCCGACGATTTTGCATTGAGCCATCCGGCGGGCAGTTTGGGCAAACGCCTGCTGCTGCGCGTGGCGGATATTATGCACAAAGACGAAGCTCTGCCTGCCGTTTTGTTGGGTACACCGTTGAAAGAGGCCATTGTCCGCATGAGTGAAAAAGGTTTGGGCATGTTGGCGGTAACCGATGCCGAAGGCCGTCTGAAAGGCGTATTTACCGATGGCGACTTGCGCCGTCTGTTTCAAGAACGCGACAGCTTTGCCGGTTTGAAAGTGGACGACATCATGCACGCTTCGCCGAAAACCATCTCTGCCGACCGTCTTGCCACCGAAGCTTTGAAAGCCATGCAAAGCGGCCATGTGAACGGTTTGCTGGTGGTCGAAGAAAACGGCGTATTGATTGGTGCGCTGAACATGCACGATTTATTGATGGCACGAATTGTCTGAATCGACGGCAAAAACGTTTTCAGACGGCCTTATGCTAGAATAGGCCGTCTGAAATAAGGAAACCTTATGCAAAACCTCTCTTCCGACCTGCAACAACGCGCTTTAGGTATCAAACTGCTGATACTGGATGTGGACGGTGTTTTGACCGACGGCCGCATTTTTATCCGCGACAACGGCGAAGAAATCAAATCGTTCCACACTTTGGACGGACACGGTTTGAAAATGCTTCAGGCCAGCGGCGTGCAAACGGCGATTATTACCGGCCGCGATGCGCCTTCCGTCGGTATCCGCGTGAAGCAGCTCGGCATCAACTATTACTTCAAAGGCATTCACGACAAACGTGCCGCCTACGCCCAATTACGCGAACAGGCAGGTGTGGAGGAGAATGAGTGCGCCTTTGTCGGCGACGATGTCGTCGATTTGCCTGTGATGGTGCGTTGCGGATTGGCGGTCGCCGTCCCTGAAGCGCATTGGTTTACGTTGCAATACGCCCATTATGTAACCCGACGTTCCGGCGGCGCAGGCGCGGTGCGTGAAGTGTGCGATTTGATTATGCAGGCGCAAGGTACGCTTGAACCTGCTTTGAAAGAGTATGTACGATGAAAATCAGATGGCGTTACGGAATCGCCTTTCCGCTGGTGTTGGCCGTTTCACTCGGCGCATTGGCGGCGTGGCTCGGCCGCATCAGCGAAGTGCAGGTCGAAGAAGTCATCCTCAATCCGAATGAGCCGCAATATGCGATGAAAGGCATCAACGGCAAACGTTTTGACCAAGAAGGCCGTCTGAAAGAAAACCTGAGCGCGGTCGATGCCGTCCAATATCCCAATAGCGCGGACGTGCATTTGGACAAACCGCATCTTTCGTTTTACCGCGACGGCAGCCTGCTGTACGAAGTCGGCAGCGACAAGGCCGCGTACAATATTCAAAATAAGAAAGTCGTTTTTGAACAGAATGTCGTCTTAAACAAAGCGGCAGATGCCAAGCGTTTGGCCGGTATCGTCAAAACCGAACGTTTGAATGTCGATACCGAGGCGCAATACGCCTATACCGACAGCCCCGTTACTTTCCAATACGGACAGTCCGGCGGTCAGGCAAACGGCATGACTTATGACCACAAAACCGGTTTGCTGAATTTCCCTTCCAAAGTGAAAGCCACAATTTATGATACAAAAAATTTGTAAAACCTTAGCCCTTGTTGCCGTTTTTGCCGCCAGCCCGGCTTTTGCCCTGCAAAGCGACAGCAAGCAGCCGATTCAAATCGAAGCCGACCAAGGCTCGCTTGACCAAAACAACCAAAGCACTACCTTTTCCGGCAACGTCATCATCAAACAAGGCACGCTCAATATCCGTGCCGGCAGCGTAACTGTTTCGCGCAACGACAAAAGCGAGCAGTTGATGAAAGCCACCGGCTCGCCCGTCAAATTCAGCCAAGAGTTGGACGGCGGCAAAGGCGTGGTCAACGGCCAAGCCAATACCGTCACCTATTCTTCCGCAGCCAGTCTGGTTACCCTGACCGGCAATGCCAAAGTACAGCGCGGCGGCGATGTGGCTGAAGGTGCGGTCATCACTTACAACACCAAAACCGAGGTTTACACCATCAACGGCAGTGCCAAATCCGGTGTGAAATCCGCCGCCAAATCCGGCCGCGTCAGCGTTGTCATCCAGCCGTCCAGCACGCAGAAAAACAAATAAGAAAACACACAAAAAGGCCGTCTGAAAAAGGTTCAGACGGCCTGAGGTCAATATCGAAAGTCAACAGAATATGAGCGCAAACAACAGCCGTCTTGTGGTTCAAAACCTGCAAAAAAGTTTCAAAAAACGCCAAGTCGTCAAAAGCTTCTCCCTTGAAATCGAAAGCGGCGAAGTCATCGGCCTGCTCGGTCCCAACGGCGCGGGTAAGACCACCAGCTTTTACATGATTGTCGGCCTGATTGCCGCCGATGCAGGCAGCGTGATGCTGGACGGACAAGAGTTGCGCCACCTGCCCATTCACGAGCGCGCCCGCCTCGGCGTCGGCTATCTGCCGCAGGAAGCCTCGATTTTCCGCAAAATGACCGTGGAACAAAATATCCGCGCCATTTTGGAAATCAGCATGAAGGACAAAAGCCGCATCGATGCCGAACTTGAAAAACTGTTGGCCGATTTGAACATCGAACGCCTGCGCAACAACCCTGCGCCGTCCTTGTCCGGTGGCGAACGCCGCCGTGTCGAAATCGCGCGCGTGTTGGCTATGCAGCCGCGTTTCATTTTGCTGGACGAACCTTTTGCCGGCGTTGACCCGATTGCCGTCATCGATATTCAGAAAATCATCGAGTTTCTCAAATCACGCGGTATCGGCGTATTGATTACCGACCACAACGTGCGCGAAACCCTCAGCATCTGCGACCGTGCCTATATCATCAGCGACGGTACTGTATTGGCTTCAGGCAAGCCGGATGATTTGGTCAATAATGAACAAGTCCGTTCGGTTTACTTGGGTGAAAATTTCAAATATTGAATGCATATTTGACGGTAATCGTAAAACCGGCTTCACACGAGGCTCTCATTTCAATTGAGGGTAGCTATAAATATTGAAATAATTACTAAGAATACAAATATAATACTGAAAAACTATCCATACACTTTGAAAAAAACACTATGTCTTCACTCGTCCTTAAACTCAAACAGACCCAGCAGCTCAACCAGCGGCTGCAGCAGTCTTTGCGCATCTTGCAGATGTCGGGTCTTGAGCTTGAGCGCAAAGTGGGAGACTGGTTGTTGGACAATCCTCTGCTTGAGCGTCCGGAAACCGATGAGTTTGCCGATAGCGGACTCAACCGTACCGTCACCATGCCGCGCTCAGGTCAGCAGTTGAGCGGCGACGATGCCGAAGATATTTGGAGCAACATCGCCGAAGAAGAGGATTTCAAACACTATCTGCATGCCCAAGTGTGCGAGCATCCGCTCTCGCAAGTGGAAGCGGCCTATGTTCATGTCTTGATTGATTTTTTGGATGAACAAGGCTACCTCACCGACAGCCTCGAAGAAATCATCGACTACACGCCGTTGGAATGGATGCTGGACGAAGAAACCCTGCAAAATGCGCTGGATGTATTGCAAACCTTTGATCCGCCCGGCGTGGCGGCGGCGGATTTGACCGAGTCGCTCATGCTGCAGTTAATGCGTTTGCCGGCTTCTCCTGCCCGACAAATGGCCGCGCATTTGGTGCAAAGTTCGCTTCAAGACTTAGGCAAAAACCGCAAACAAAATGTTCTGCGTTTCCGCAAACTCTATCCCGATACCGACAGCGAAACCATAGAAGCCGCGCTCGATATGATTGCCGAGCTCAATCCCTATCCGGCCTACGGTTTTGCCTCTGCCACGCCCACGCCTTATATTCAGCCTGACGTTTGGGTCAAAGAGGGCAAGGATGGCTGGGAAGTCATCAGCAACGAGGCGGCTTGGCCGAAGTTGCGGCTTAATCAGGAATATTGCGACCTGATGAAATCAGCGGAAGAGGGTGCACCGGAGTGGAAGGAAAAAATTAACGAAGCCAAGCAGCGTATTGATTCTTTGGAGCTGCGTAAAAGCACGGTCCTCCGCCTTGCTGAGTATATCGTCAAAAATCAGGAAGATTTTTTCATTTTCGGAGAAATCGGCCTGTCGCCAATGCTGATGAAAGATGCCGCTGCCGAATTGGGTTTGGCGGAAAGTACCATCTCGCGCGCCGCCAATCAGAAATATTTGTCTTGCCCGCGCGGCCTGTTTGCGTTACGCTATTTCTTCACACAGGCAGTGAATGCCGACGATGACGGCGAAGGGTTCAGCCAAGGCGCAATCAAAGCCGTATTGAGCCAGCTGATTGAAAGTGAAGACAGCAGCAAACCTTATTCGGACGAGACCCTCGTCAAATTATTAAAACAACGCGGCATTGAAATCGCCAGACGAACAGTCGCTAAATATAGAGAATCATTAGACATCCCACCGGCACACAAACGAAAATTTACCGAGTAGATATATTCCGATCCGTTTTGACGGACTAATCAACCGAAGGAGCTGTATCATGAATCTGAAAATCACCGGTCTGAATTTTGATGTTACCGAAGCCATCAAAAACTATGTTTCCGATAAGTTGGCACGAATCAATCGCCACGCCGACAACATCATCTCCGTGACCATTACGCTCTCGGTGGAAAAAGTCAATCAAAAAGCCGAAGCCGATGCGCATCTGGCAGGCAAAGATTTGCACGTTGAAGCGATTGAACAGGATATGTACGCCGCGATTGATGTTTTGATGGACAAACTCGACCGCGCTGTTTTGAAACATAAAGAAAAAAGCGGCGATGTCCGCAGTACTGTTAAACCTGCTGCCGAATAAAGCTTTTGTATGATAAAGGCCGTCTGAACATTCAGACGGCCTTTTGTTTTACTAGATGTTTTAGACTGGCAATCTAGTTACTCACTTTTTCGCCATTCCATGGTGCTACTTTAAACAGCAACAACATACCCGGTATGCCCAAAGCAAAACACAGCCAGTAGAAATTAAAGTAACCCATCGCTTCAATCAGATAACCTGCCGAAGCATTGATAAATGTACGGGGAACGGCTGACAGGCTGGTAAAGAGGGCTAATTGTGTGGCCGTAAATGCAGGATTGGTTTCACGAGCCATATAGGCAACAAACGCCGCTGTACCCAGACCTACGCCCGCTGCTTCTGCACCAATCACAGCCGCAAGCATCATTTGCTCTGTCAGTGTGATGGCTTCAAATTTGCCAAAATTTGCCAACCAGGCAAAGCCTAGAATAGTAACCCATTGCGCCACGCCGAAAACCCATAATGCCCTGTTGATCCCGAGTTTCAACATCCAAATACCACCGGCAATGCCGGCAATCACAGCAGGCCACAGGCCGGCATTTTTGGCAATGAGGCCGATGTCGGTTTTGCTGAAGCCCATGTCCAGATAAAACGGTGTAGCCAAAGAAGTGGCCATGCTGTCGCCCAGTTTGTAGAGAAAGATAAACAGCAATACCAATATGGCCTGTTTGATTCCTTTGCGGGAGAAAAACTCACTGAAAGGGTCAGAAACTGTTTGGGCAAATGTACGCGACACAGATGGTGGAATGTCAGGCTCTTTAGCTAAAAATAAGGTCATTAGCAGACCGGGCAGCATAAATAGTGCAGTAATGATGAATACGTTGTGCCAAGGCATCAAGTCGGCCAAAATCAAGCTGAGTGAGCCAGGTACCAAAGCAGCAATACGGTAGGCATTGACGTGGATAGAGTTGCCTAAGCCTAATTCTTCATCTGACAAAATTTCGCGTCGAAATGCATCCAATACAATATCTTGGCTGGCAGAGAAAAAGGCGACCACCAACGATAAGCCCATAATTACATATAAATGCTGAGCAGGATTTAGGAAGGCGTAAATGAGCAAGGTCAGCAGCAAACCAATTTGCGTAACCAGCATCCAACCGCGTCGCCGTCCTAAAAAAGGTAATCTGACCAAATCAATGACGGGAGACCAGATAAATTTCCAAGTGAAAGGCAGCCCGATAAGTGCCATCAGGCCGATGGTTTTCAAATCGACATGTTCGCTGCGCAACCATGCCGGAATCAGGTTGATCAGAAAATAAAGCGGCAGCCCCGAAGTGAAGCCTGTAAAGATACAAATCAGCATACTGCGCGAGAAAATCTTACGCCAAGTGCTGGTTTGGGGTGCGGTGGTCATAGTGGAATCAATAAAAAAGAAAAGGGATATTGTAGCAAAGATGGGGGATATGGCGAATGAGCTTCTGCTATCTTTATTGAATAAAGGCCGTCTGAAACTTTGACCAATTAAGTTTCAGACGGCCTTTTGTTGGAACAACTGGTTTGGCGGGCAACGGAGACTTCAGGACGGAAGAAGGGTTGCTTGGGTGTATTCATAAAATTGAAGTTAAGAAAGTTTCAGACGACCCCTAGAGATCGTTTGAACAATGAGAAATATCAGTGGTAATTTGTGCCGTCAGTGTAGCCGTTTCCTGATTTGTCCACAGCAAAAGCAGAAATCGGACCGACCGTTACTGTCCCTTTAGGCTGAGTTTCTTGGTAATACTCATATGCTGCAACACCCATACCAGTTGCAGCACCAACAGCAGCACCAATTGTGCCACCGACCATAATAGCTGGTCCGGCAGGAATACTGCCAAAAGCTATACCGACACCCAGACCAATACCTGCACCAATTGATCCTCCTATTTATGCACCATTTGCTCCTCCTTGAAGGATTCTCTCTCCTAAGCCTCCTCCATAAATTAGTTCCAGATCCTCAATGGATAGTTCAATCATGTTATTTTTCCTTTTCAAAAAAATTAGATGTAGAATATTGAGTCAATACACCCAATATGGAGAAAATAATAAAAGCATGAATATAAATCATAAAATCAACATTATCTCCTTGGTAGCTTTCATAAATAAAAACGATTGGTATTGATATACAAATTAAAATGTACAGGTACTTTGAAATTACCAGTAACTTATACACAAATTTTGATTTCATAGCCTAGTCTTTCATTTGAATAAAATTTACCCTAATCAACTTTCCAACCAACTTCCTAACTTCTTCATGCTTTCCCTGATTGAAGTTAACCAGTAGATTTTTCAACAATATGTATATTATGTTAAATAATAAATGGTAATTGTCACATTCAAATATTAAGGATAACCTACTTTGAAACTATATCGCTTTGATGCGTAATTCTATAAAAAACATTGAATTTTCATGTTTTCTATTTATCCAGTATTTTGGAGTTGATAAGTGAGAGCAAAAAACTTTGGAAATCTACGATTCTCCTTCCAACACCTCATCATTTCTCTAGAGAATTTAGGCAAAGGCGATATTGATAACTCATTTCATTAAATAGAACCAAATGAGAATGATTTATTTATAAAATCCTTTTAAATTAATGGGTTACAATAAAAATTGATAAAATAAAATTGACTATTCTCAATAAAATGAGTAAAATTCATCCGCAAATACAAATTTTGTATTGTGATACATCTATTAACCGCATTAAGAAAAGGAGTTAGTTATGCTAAGTAAGTCAATTACAGCAAAATTAAACGAACAAATTAATCTCGAGTTGTATTCATCAAATGTCTATTTGCAAATGAGTGCATGGTGCCATAAACATGGTTATGAAGGCGCTGCAGCATTTTTACTTCGTCATGCCGATGAAGAATTGGAACATATGCAAAAGTTGTTTACTTATGTGAGCGAAACCAGTGGAATGCCTTTGTTAGGTAAAATTGACGCCCCTAAACACGATTACGCTTCATTAAAAGAAGTTTTTGAAACAACACTTGAACACGAAAAACTAGTGACATCTAAAATTAATGAGTTAGTTGAGAGTACTTTTGCAGAAAAGGATTACTCTACTTTTAACTTCTTACAATGGTATGTAGCTGAACAGCATGAAGAAGAAAAATTATTTAACAGTATTGTTGATAAATTCAAACTTCTTGGTGAAAGTGGTACAGCGCTCTACTACATTGATCGTGAATTAAAAACTTTATAAGAATAGGAGAAATAAAATGTTATCAAATAGCGTGATTAAACTATTAAATGATCAAATGAATTTAGAGTTTTATTCTTCTAACTTATATTTGCAAATGAGCGCCTGGTGCGAACAACAAGGTTTCGAAGGAGCTGCAAAATTTTTATCAGAGCATGCGGCTGAGGAAATGCAGCATATGCGTAAACTCTTCACTTATTTAAATGAGACCGGCGCATTGGCTATCATCACACAAATTGATGAACCACCTCATCAATTTTCATCATTGAAACAAGTACTTGAATTAACTTATGAACATGAAAAGTTAATTACCTCTAAAATCAATGAATTAGTTGGTAGAACTTTTGAAGAGAAAGACTACTCTGCCTTTAACTTCTTACAATGGTATGTGGCTGAACAACATGAAGAAGAAAAATTATTCAGTGGAATTTTGGATAAATTAAATCTTCTTGGTGAAGATGGTAAAGGTTTGTTCTTAGTTGATAAAGATTTAGGCGCATTAACAACAAACAACTAATCAAGTCTGATGAAAAAGGCTAAGTCATTATCGATTTAGCCTTTTTTTATATCAAAATCTAGCTACTTTTGTCTAAAAGTGCGGTGCTTTAACGGTTCATTCTTACCGCCGATTAGGTTTTGAAATGCCCGTAAGACAGGCAGATATGCTTGTCTTACGGGCATTTTATTTTCAGACGGCCTTCGATCTTGCGTTGCAGTTGCGGTAGAAGGCGATCAGACCGTTGGTGGAGCTGTCGTGTGCAGGCGTGCCGCGTTCGAGTTCGGGTTCGATGGTTTTGGCCAGCTCTTTACCGTATTCCACGCCCCATTGGTCGAAGGGGTTGATACGCCAAATCACGCCTTGAACGAAAGTACGATGTTCGTAAGCAGCCATCAGCATGCCGAGGTTGAAAGGTGTCAGGCTGTCGATAAGCAGGCTGTTGCTCGGACGGTTGCCGGGGAACTCTTTCTGCGGCGCAAGGCGGTCGCGTTCGTCTTGGGGCAGGGCAGCCAATTCGATTTGCACTTCGTCTAAGGTTTTGCCTTTCATCAGCGCTTCGGCTTGGGCGAAGGCATTGGCAACGGTAAAGCGGTGTTGGCGGTGGTTGCCGTAGACTGTGGTCATGGGGACGATGAAGTCGACGGGAATCAGACGCGTACCTTGGTGCAGAAGCTGGAAGTAGGCATGTTGGCAGTTGACGCCTTCATCGCCGAAGACAATGCCGCCGGTGGTGCAGAAAACGGGTTGGCCATCTGAAGTACGCTGTTTGCCGAGGCTTTCCATATCGAGCTGGTTGAGCCACGGGGTAAAGAGGCGCATGTTGTGGCTGTATGGGACAACGGTTTGGCCGTCTGAATGTTGGAAGTTGTTGTACCAAACGTTGATGAGCGCCATCAGGACGGGAATGTTGCGGCGGAATGGCGTTTCGAAGAAGTGGGTATCCATCGCGTGTGCGCCGGCCAGCATTTTGCGGAACGCTTTTTCGCCGACGGCAACCATCAGCGGCAGGCCGATAGGAGACCAGACGGAATAGCGGCCGCCGACCCAGTCGGACATGGCGAAGACTTTGTCGGGGGAGATGCCGAAGTTTTGGGCGGCGGCCACATCGGCGGAAATGGCGCAGAAGTGGCGGTAGATGCCGGAATCAGGCAAACCTGCATCTCGGTACCAAGTACGCGCCGCATAGGCATTGAGCAGGGTTTCTGGTGTGCGGAACGATTTGCTGGCAATGCTGAATACGGTGGTCTCGGGGTTGAGGCCGAGAAGGGTTTGGGTCAGGTCGGCATCATCGGAGTTGCTGACAAAGTGGACGCGGATGTTTTGCCAATAAGGCTGCAGCGCCTGTGTTGCCATGCGCGGGCCCAAATCGGAGCCGCCGATACCGATGTGAACCAAGTCGGTAATCGGTTTGCCGGTAATGCCTGCGTGCGTGCCGTCTAAAAGTTGGCGTGCGAACTCGAGTGCGCGGTTGAGTTCGTGATGAATATTGGGCACGATGTTTTCGCCGTCAACGTAAACAGATTTGGCATTGGCAGGCAGGCGCAGGGCGGCGTGGAGGACGGCGCGGTGTTCGCTGGTATTGATTTTTTCACCGCTGCTCATGGCCTGCATATATTGTGGCAAATCGGCTGCTTCGGCCAGTTGGCACAATAAATCAAGGGTGTTTTCATCTAGGCGGTTTTTGCTGTAATCAAATAACAAACCGTGCAGAATTTCGTGCATATTGTTGAAACGTTCGGCATCTGCGGCGAAGCGTTCGCGCAGGGTAACGTGTTGAGTATCGGCATGATGGGCTTCCAAGGCCTGCCATGCGTCTGAGTATGCGGACATCTCGTTTCCTTAGTATGTAACGGTAAACAAGCAGGGTATCTATTTTCTGCTTTTTGTAGTTGTTTGTAGTTTAACAAATTTGGACAAATTTTGGGAGGTGGTAGGGGCAGTTTTGTTTAAGAAATGTATGCAAAATGCAATAGAAACGGTTGATTATCATAAAGTTTCTGTAAAAAAGGGGGTATGACACCGATGTCTGCTGTGTTATCCTATGTAACATTATTGAAATCTTGTCGGGGCGAGTCCGTAAGATGGCTACAATTTATGATGTTGCTGCTTATGCCGGGGTATCTCCCAAGACGGTCAGCCGGGTGATTAACGGCGATGCGCCGGTCAGTGATAAAACCCGTTCCAAAGTAGAAACAGCGATTGCTGCTTTGGGCTATATCCCGTCTTCTGCGGCGCGGATTATGCGGTCACACTGTTCCGGATTGGTCGGTCTGATTACCGGCGCCATTTCGCGGACAGGCGAAAATACGGGCGGACACGGCATACCGGATATGTTCTTGATTAAGGGCATTCAGCAGCAGATTCGCGCACAAGGCAAGATTCTGATGATTGCCGACATCGACAATAAGCCGGGCCAGCCCGGTCAGATGGAACCGTTGATTCGTACCTTTATGGAACATCGTGCCGAGGGGATTTTATATGTGGCAGGTTTCCATCAGGAAGTATTGCTGCCGGAAGTACCCAACCGTTGCCCGATGGTGTTGGTCAACTGCTTTGATTCGGCGGGTACGCCTGCGGTTTTGCCGGACGATGAAGCAGGGCAGTATGGCTTGGTGCGCCGGATTATCCAAAGCGGACACAAACGGATTGCTTATGTAACTTTGCAACCGGGCGTAGAAGCGACACGTTTGAGATTGGCCGGATACCGCCGTGCTTTGGCTGATGCGGATATTGTCTTCGATCCTGATTTGGTGCAAACTGGCTATCCTGACTTCAGCAACGACAGCGTGTCTTTGATTTCGGCTATTTTGAAGCTGCTGTCTTTGCCGCTTCCGCCGATGGTAATTTGCTGCGGCAACGATGAAATGGCGGTGCGCGTGTACGGGATTTTGAGGACACGCGGCGTGCGGGTTCCCGAGCAAGTCTCCGTTGCCGGCTATGATAACCACAGCGCGATTGCGGAGACGCTGTTTCCGCCGTTGACCAGTACAGAGTTGCCTTATTTGCGCATGGGTGCGATGGAGGCGGATTTGCTGTTTCGACACATTGAACACCCGACCGGCTCGGTTCAGCCAGTCAAGGTCGTTGAGGAAACCATCTGGCGTCAGTCTGTGATTAATAAATAGTTTCAGACGGCCTGAAAATAAACTTTAAACAATACAAACACACATCAAAATAAGAATCATGCAAACGGTCAAAATAAAGGCCGTCTGAAAACGGAGTTGCCTTAGTAAAAAGGGCAGCCCAAATATAATAAAAGCGTCATACCGCTGAAATTGGAGTTTGTTGTTTCCATAGTTTATTACCCAGGAGTAGCCTTCCTATGAGAATCTCCCCACAAGTGGCTATGACACTTCGCCAGATTATGCTGATGAACTTCGGTTTCTTCGGTATTCAATATAGCTTCGGGTTGCAGCAAACTGCGATTAATCCGATTTTCAGCTTTCTTAATCCAGATCCCAGTATATTGCCTTACCTTAATATGGCCGGCCCGGTTACTGGCTTAATCGTACAACCTATTATTGGTGCAATGAGCGACCGAACATGGGTACCGGGATTGGGGCGCCGCCGTCCGTATTTCTTAATTGGTGCGATCGGTTGCAGTTTATGCTTAGTTCTTGTATCCGCACGTTACCGCCTTGTGGATGGCTGTATTGCTGCTGTGGCTCTTGGACATCAGTAACAACACCGCAATGGAACCTTTCCGTGCATTTATTGCCGATACGGTTCCTGAAAATCAGCAATCCACCGGTTTCTTGATGCAGTCTGTGTTTACCGGTTTGGGTATTACCCTTGCTAACATTTCTCTTTATCTCCTTAAACAAGTTGGTTGGTTGAACCAAACTTCTGAAGTGGGTATTCCTTATTGGGTATTCGGCTCATTCTATATTGGTGCGGTTTGCTCTATTGGTTCTGTCCTAGTAACTGTATTAACTACTCCTGAACGTGAACCTTCACCTCAAGAAATGGCAGCAATTAAAGCTCAACCAAAAGGTCCTGTTCATGCCGTCAAAGAGATCTTTAGTGCCATCAAAGAAATGCCCAAACCTTTGTGGCAGCTTGCTTCAGTTTATCTTTTCCAATGGTATGCACTTTTTATTTATTGGCAATATATTTCACACAGTCTTGTTAAATTTGTTTGGGATTCCACCTCTGCTGATAAGGTTGCTTATCAGGAGGCTGTTGCATGGACCGGTTTGGTAAACGGTTTCTACAACGTTGTAACCTTTATCTCCGCCTTCGGCCTGATGTGGATGGTGCGCAAATATGCCGCCAAATATGTTCACGCCTTTGCCGTAACCCTTGCCGCGCTGGCCTTGCTCACCATTCCGCACATCGGCAACAAATACCTGATGTTTGCCCCGATGATCGGTTTCGGTGTCGGTTGGGCAAGTATGATGGGTGTGCCGTTTATGATTGTGGTCGGTTCTATTCCGAAAGAACGTTACGGCGTGTACATGGGTATTGTGAACATGATGATTGTGATTCCAATGCTGATTGAAACCGTATCTTTCGGCTGGGTGTACAAAACCTTCTTGGGTTCAAACCCTGCCAACGCGATGACGTTTGCCGGTGTTTTCCTCGCCATTGCCGCCGCGTTGACCTTAACCATTAAAACTGCGGCTAAACCGGCTACTACAGAATAACGAAGTTTTGATTTAAAACCAAAATGAAAAGGCCGTCTGAAACATGAAATGGTTTCAGACGGCCTTTTTTGTCGAAACGGATTCCATTTGCTGACCTGATTCGGTAAGCCTTATTGTCGCTGCACTACCGTTCATCACTCAAATTGGCTATGACTACCGATTTTGCTTTACAATATCCTTCTTTAATTTATTTCGTTTTACCATCCTGATGACAGAACACATTTCCGCTCCAAGCCCATCTCCTATCGGCGAAGACTACCTGCTGTTAGGTCAGTACGCCGAACGCGCCTATCTCGAATACGCCATGAGCGTGGTCAAAGGCCGAGCGCTGCCTGAAGTTTCAGACGGCCAAAAGCCTGTGCAGCGGCGCATTTTGTTTGCCATGCGCGATATGGGTTTGACGGCGGGGGCGAAGCCGGTGAAATCGGCACGCGTGGTTGGCGAGATTTTGGGTAAATACCACCCGCACGGCGACAGTTCCGCCTATGAGGCGATGGTGCGCATGGCGCAGGATTTTACCTTGCGCTACCCCTTAATCGACGGCATCGGCAACTTCGGTTCGCGCGACGGCGACGGGCCGGCGGCGATGCGTTACACCGAAACGCGGCTGACGCCGATTGCGGAATTGCTGTTGTCCGAAATCAATCAGGGCACGGTGGATTTCGTGCCGAACTACGACGGCGCGTTTGACGAACCGCTGCACCTGCCCGCCCGCCTGCCTATGGTGTTGCTCAACGGCGCGTCGGGCATCGCGGTGGGCATGGCAACCGAAATTCCGTCGCACAATTTGAACGAAGTGACGCAGGCGGCGATTGCGCTGTTGAAGAAGCCGACGCTGGAAACCGCCGACCTGATGCAATATATTCCCGCGCCCGATTTTGCCGGTGGCGGTCAAATCATCACGCCGGCGGACGAATTGCGCCGGATTTACGAAACCGGCAAAGGCAGCGTGCGTGTGCGTGCCCGTTATGAAATCGAGAAGCTGGCGCGCGGGCAATGGCGCGTGATTGTGACCGAGCTGCCGCCAAACGCCAATTCCGCCAAAATCCTTGCCGAAATCGAAGAGCAAACCAACCCAAAACCGAAAGCGGGCAAAAAGCAGCTGAACCAAGACCAGCTCAACACCAAAAAGTTGATGCTGGATTTAATCGACCGCGTGCGCGACGAGTCCGACGGCGAACATCCCGTGCGCCTTGTGTTCGAACCGAAATCCAGCCGCATCGATACGGATACCTTCATCAACACGCTGATGGCGCAGACTTCGCTGGAAGGCAATGTGTCCATGAACTTGGTGATGATGGGGCTGGACAACCGCCCCACGCAGAAAAACCTGAAAACGATTTTGCAGGAATGGTTGGATTTCCGCGTCGTTACCGTAACACGTCGTCTGAAATTCCGTTTGAACCAAGTGGAAAAACGGCTGCACATCCTCGAAGGTCGTCTGAAAGTCTTTCTGCACATCGACGAAGTGATTAAAGTCATCCGCGAATCAGACGACCCGAAAGCCGATTTGATGGCGGCGTTCGGGCTGACCGAAATCCAAGCCGAAGACATTTTGGAAATCCGCCTGCGCCAGTTGGCGCGTTTGGAAGGTTTCAAACTCGAAAAAGAATTGAACGAATTGCGCGAAGAACAAGGTCGTCTAAATATCCTTTTGGGCGACGAAAACGAAAAACGCAAGCTGATTATCAAAGAGATG
This sequence comes from Neisseria sp. P0020.S003, assembly GCF_051957095.1. Taxonomy (NCBI): domain Bacteria; kingdom Pseudomonadati; phylum Pseudomonadota; class Betaproteobacteria; order Neisseriales; family Neisseriaceae; genus Neisseria; species Neisseria sp. P0020.S003. Next base: position 109,640 of record NZ_JBQCWU010000003.1, read on the forward strand.
CAGGCGGACATGAAGCAGTTCGGCGACGCGCGCCGCACGCTGGTGGAAGAGGCCGGACGCGCCGTGTTGACGCAGACTACCGCCGATGAGCCGATCACGCTGATTCTGTCGGAAAAAGGGTGGATACGCAGCCGTGCCGGACACAACCTCGATTTGAGCCAAACCGCGTTCAAAGAAGGCGACCGCCTCAAACAAACCATCGAAGGCCGTACTGTTTTGCCCGTCGTCATCCTGGATTCATTGGGCAGAACCTACACGCTCGATACCGCCGAAATCCCCGGCGGACGCGGCGACGGCGTGCCGGTTTCATCGTTAGTCGAGCTGCAAAACGGCGCGAAACCCGTCGCCATGCTCACCGGACAGCCCGAACAGCACTACCTGCTCTCAGGCAGCGGCGGCTACGGCTTCATCGCCAAGCTGGGCGACATGGTCGGACGCGTGAAAGCGGGCAAAGTGGTGATGACCGTGGACAGCGGCGAAACCGTCCTGCCGCCGATTGCGGTTTATGCCTCTTCGCTCATCAATCCCGACTGCAAAGTCGTACTGGCTAGCAGCGACCACCGCCTCTTGGCGTTTTCCATCGGCGAACTCAAAGTCATGCCCAAAGGGCGCGGTTTGCAGTTGATGTCGTTGGCCGAGGGTGCATCTTTGGAACACATTATGGTAACGACTTCTCCTGAATTTACCGTTGTATCGGTCGGCCAACGCGGTGCAGAACATCAGGAAAAACTGCGTATTGCCGATATTGACGGCAAACGCGGTAAAAAAGGCAAGGTATTGGAAATATCAGGCCGTCTGAAAAGTTTGTCCTGAAACAAGAACAAATATATCTAAATAAATTAAATTTATACGACATTGCATGATAATAAAAAAGGTTCACTTATGAACAGAGCCAATCTTCAAGAACTGGGTAATCTGAGGGAGCGGATTCCCGGTGTAATCAACATTGCCCGAATAGCCATCGTCTTACCGCTTTTGGTTTTGCACGCGTTCAGCAGCTACACAGGCGGCAACCTGATTGGCGTTTCGTTGCCGGACGTTGCGTTTTATATCTGGGTAACGCTGTATTTCTTCCTGATTATGCTCTCCGTGTTCCGTCCGGGCTGGCAGTGGCAGTCTTTGGATTTGCCCAATGCCAGCGCCGTGGTCGACATCACCATGATGATGGTTTTGGTGTATATCTCCGGCGGTACGGCTTCCGGTTTCGGGATTTTGGTTTTGCCGTTTGTTGCTACGTCGTGTCTGCTCAGTTATGGCCATTATCCCATGCTGTATGCAGGTTATACGGCAATGTTGTTTATTTTGAACCTGTTTTTAGACGGCAGTATGCGTTTCGATTCGTTTAATTGGGACGCGAAATCAATGGCGAATTCTTTGATGCTGATCGGTGCAGGCTATCTGGTGGCAATGTTGACATCGTTTGCCGCCCGTTATTTGGAGCAGGCTACAGAGTCCGCCAGCCGCCATCAACTGGCATACCGCCGTATCAGCGGCTTGAACCATTTGGTTTTGAACCGCGTTCAGGAAGCGGTTGTGGTGATTGATGCGACCCAACGCGTGTGGCTGTTTAACAAGCAGGCAAAAATCTATTTCCCCAGCCTGATTATCGATCAGCAGGAAATCGTGTTTGGCGAACTGGTCGCACGCTGGCAGCGTCAACCCGACAAACCTTTTGAAACCGATATCCATATTTTCCAACACGCCATGCACGTCCGTGCCGTTCCGCTGATTCAGGAGCAAACCGAGCTGCTGATGTTGTACGTCCGCTCATTGCGTGAAGTGGCTGCGGAGGCCATGTCCACCAAGCTGACTTCGCTCGGACAGTTGACTGCCAACCTTGCCCACGAAATCCGCAACCCGATGTCCGCCATCCGTCATGCCAGCGATTTGTTGCAAGAGGGCAATGAGGCAGACGCGCTCAAGGCCAAGCTCTACAACATCATCGACAGCAATATCCAACGCATCGACAAGATGTTGGAAGACGTATCCCTGTTTAACAAACGAGACAACATCAGCCGCCAGCCGATTAATCTGATGAAATTCTGGTTGGAGTTCAAGCAGGAATTTACCTTGAACAATCCCGATGCCATCGGCTGTCTGCGCATGAATATGGACGGCAACAATCTGACCGTATTGGTCGATCCTATGCACTTGCAGCAAGTGATGTGGAACTTGTGCAACAATGCGTGGCGACACAGCCGTCAGGACGAAAACGCCATTACCGTCCTTATCCGCCCTAGCGGCAGGATGCATATTTCCATCGTAGTGGCGGACAACGGCAAAGGCGTGCCGCCTGATGTACGAAATCATTTGTTCGAGCCGTTTTACACTACCGAAAAACAAGGCACCGGCTTGGGGCTTTACGTCGCACGCGAGTTGGCACACGCCAATATGGGGCAGCTGCATTATCACCCTGAAATGAACGGGTTTGAATTGATTTTACCGAAGGAGCAAGCGCGGGATGAATAAATTGCAAGAGCCGGTTTTGGTTGTTGATGACGAGGCAGACATCCGCGACCTAATGGAAATGACCCTGATGAAAATGGGTCTGCGCGTCGATACTGCGGCTGGTGTTGAAGAAGCCAAAGACAAGCTGGACAGCAACGATTATTCGCTGGTGTTGACCGATATGCGTATGCCCGACGGCTCCGGCCTAGAGGTTGTCCAACACATTGATGAACTGATGCTCGACACGCCAGTCGCCGTGATTACGGCTTTCGGCAATGCCGACCAAGCCGTTGAAGCCTTGAAAGCAGGGGCGTTTGATTATCTGCAAAAACCGATTACGCTGTCGCAGTTGCGTTCATTGGTTAAATCGGCAGTGTCGGTTTCAGACAATACTGCCGAACCCACGCCGTCTGAAAAAGTCAAATCGCAGCCTGTGCCAGTTTCTGCCGCCCTGTATAAACCCGAACCTCAACCGGCCAAGCCTGTCGTTACGCCTCCTAAGAGCGTACAGAGCGAATTTAACCGGCCTTTGATTGTTCCGGAAGGACTCAATTCCTTAAAAGAGCGTTTTTCGGCCGGCAGCATCAATCCTGCTTTGCAACAAGACGCACCTATATTGGAAAGCGAGGACGATATGCCGCGCCTGTTGGGTACCTCGCCGCAAATGGTCGAAGTGCGCCACCTGATTCGCAGATTGGCCCACAGCCTTGTTTCCGTTTATATCTCCGGCGAGTCCGGTACGGGTAAAGAGCAGGCGGCGCGCACGATTCACGAGCTGTCCAACCGTGCCGACAAACCGTTTATTGCCGTCAACTGCGGTGCCATTCCTGAAAACCTGATGGAAAGCGAATTTTTCGGTTACAAAAAAGGCAGCTTTACTGGCGCGGATCAAGACCGTTTAGGTTTTTTCCAACATGCTGACGGCGGCACTTTGTTCCTTGACGAAGTTGCCGATTTGCCGCTTGCCATGCAGGTCAAACTCCTGCGCGCCATTCAAGAAAAAGCCGTGCGCCGTATCGGCGATGCGCGGGAAACCTCTGTGGATGTGCGCATTATTTGTGCAACCCATAAAAACCTCGAAGCCTTGGTTGAAAGCGGCGCATTCCGTCAGGACTTGTATTACCGCCTCAACGTAGTCACCCTGCATATGCCGCCTTTGCGCGAAATGCGCGAAGACTTGGGCGCGCTGATTTTGTATCTGCTGTACAAACACCGTCACGGCAATCAAACCTACAAACTCAGCCCGAAAGCCCAAGAAGCCCTGTTGCATTACAGCTATCCCGGCAACTTCCGCGAGTTGGAAAACATCCTCGAACGCGCCGTCGCACTGACGGTTGGCCAAGTGATACAAGTGGATGACTTGCAGATTCAAAACGCCCCACAGGTTAAGGCTGAACGCAGCGGCTTCTCTTTTGACGATATTGCCGAACCTGACGCACGCGAAACTACACTCAATCACAGCCCGATTCCGCCGTTTGATCCGCGGACCATGCAGATACAGGATTACCTCGACCAAGTGGAACGCAGCATCATCGAGCAGGCTTTGCAGCAAACCCGTTACAACCGTACCCAAGCCGCCAAACTTTTGGGCATCAGCTTCCGCTCTATGCGCTACCGCATGGAACGCTTGGACATCAATTAAAACGTTCAGACGGCCTGAGTTTTCAAGGCCGTCTGAAACATAAGCCTTATGTACAAGATTTATTTTGACGAAACTTCATCTACCGAACTTCGCAGCCTTGCCGCGCCTTTCGGGCTGACCGTTATCGACCGGCAGTCTGAAGAAGGCAATTTCCTTATCGCTGACGAAAGCGGCATCAGTTTGTGCCGCGCCGGTGAAAAAGGCCGTGTCCGCGTTGATTTTGATGGCGGTGCCGCCCATTATCGGCGCACTAAAGGCGGAGGCGAGTTGATTGCCAAAGCCGTCAACCATACTGCGCAACCTATTGTCTGGGACGCTACCGGCGGACTGGGACGCGACAGTTTTGTGCTTGCCTCGTTGGGTTTGAATGTACAAACTTTTGAACAAAATCCCGCCGTTGCCTGTCTACTTTCAGATGGCCTCAACAGGGCAGGGCAAAGTGAAGAAACACGGGAGATTGCCCAACGCATTACTTTGCACTTCGGCAATGCCGTTGATTTAATGCAAGAATTGGCAACGCAAAACGGCAGACCCGATGTGGTGTATCTCGACCCAATGTATCCGGAACGCCGCAAAACCGCCGCCGTGAAAAAAGAAATGGCTTACTTTCATGACTTGGTCGGCGCGGCACAAGACGAAGCCGAGTTGTTGGACGCAGCGTTGAATACCGCCAAAAAGCGCATTGTCGTCAAACGTCCGCGCTTGGGCGAATTTCTCGATGGGCGCAAACCTGCTTATCAATACACAGGCAAAAGCACGCGTTTTGACGTTTACCTTCCGACAAGGCCGTCTGAAGACTAGAGGCAGACTTGCAACATATCAAAAGAAACAGCCGGCGTTATCAGCGCGGCGACAAAGTGTGATATAAATACCCTTTCCCAAACTTCATTGGAGCAAACTATCATGGAATTAGTATTCATCCGTCACGGACAAAGCGAATGGAACGCGAAAAACCTTTTCACCGGCTGGCGCGACGTCAAGCTGAGCGAGCAAGGTTTGGCAGAAGCCGCAGCAGCAGGTAAGAAGCTGAAAGAGAAGGGCTACGAGTTCGACATCGCCTTTACTTCCGTTCTGACCCGTGCCATCAAAACCTGTAACATCGTTTTGGAAGAATCCGACCAACTGTTTGTTCCACAAATCAAATCATGGCGCTTGAACGAGCGCCACTACGGCCAGCTGCAAGGTATGGATAAAAAACAAACCGCAGAAAAATACGGTGACGAGCAAGTCCACATCTGGCGCCGCAGCTACGACACCCTGCCTCCGCTGCTCGATCCTAAAGATCCTCACTCCGCCCACAACGACCGCCGCTATGCCAACCTGCCTAGCGATGTCGTACCTGATGGCGAAAACCTCAAAGTTACCCTCGAGCGCGTCCTGCCTTTCTGGGAAGACCAAATCGCTCCGGCCATCTTGAGCGGCAAACGTGTATTGGTTGCGGCACACGGCAACTCCCTGCGTGCGTTGGCCAAACACATCGAGGGCATTTCCGATGAAGACATCATGGGCTTGGAAATCCCAACCGGTCAGCCGCTGGTGTACAAATTGGATGAAAACCTGAAAGTGATTGAAAAATTCTACCTGTAAGGTAAAGGGAAAAAAGGACGTGTTGGACACGTCCTTTTTTATATTTGTCTGTTTTTAGGCCGTCTGAAGACAGTTGATGGCGGGTAACATGAAAAAAGGACGCGTAAAGCGTCCTTTATGGAGATTAAACCCTGTATTACTGGTTTTTCTCGATGATTTCTTTGAGGTGAGGCATAGGGCTGTAACCGCTTTGGCTGCGGCCGTTAGGGAAGACTACGGTCGGCGTGCCGTTGAAGCCGAATTGTTCACCCAATGAAGTGGTTTCCGCAACTGGGTTTTCACAGTTTGCTTTGCCGCTTGGGAGCTTGCCTTTGCGCATCCAGTCGATCCATGCCTGGGTCGGATTAGGCTGACACCACAACAGCTCGGCTTTGCGCGCGGCATCAGGGTGCAGGCTTGGAATCGGCATCATGAAGGTATAAATCGTGATGTCGGTCATTTTTTCAAACTCATGCTCCAAGCGTTTGCAGTACGGGCAGTCCGGATCGGAGAAAACAGCGACTTTCAGTTTGCCGTTGCCGCGAACTTCTTTGATGGCTTTGTCCAAAGGCAGGGAAGCGAAGTCGATTTTGTTCAAATCGGCGGCGCGTTCTTCAGTCATGCTTTGGCGCGTGTTGACGTTGATGAGGTCGCCAACAAGCATATAGTCGCCTTTGGCGTCGGTATAGATGATTTGTTTGCCGCTGACGACAACTTCATAAATGCCTTTAATCGGTGTTTCACTGACGCTCAAAACTTTCAAATCTTGGGCGGCATAGACTTTTTCCAAACGCGCTTTCAAAGAAGCGGCAACAGATTTGTCGGCAGGCGCTTCTGCTTTGGCAGCCGGCGCAGGCGCGGCGTTGGCGTTGGATACGGCAGGTTGACCGCATGCCAACAAAGGAAGGACGGCAAACGGTGTTAAGATTTTGATTAACTTGGTTTTCATGCGAGAGACTTGCGTGTGTTGAAAGTAAGGCATTGTATCAAACCTCTGTCATGCCTGCATTGTATTGAGGCTCAATTTATCGTCTGAAAATAGCTTTCGGCTGTTAAAATACGAAAAAATGATTTGATTGTTTGTATGATTTACTACCGCATCGCTGTGAACGTGCCGCTTTCAGACGGCCTTTTGACTTATTCCTATTCCGAGCTGCTTCCTCCGGGAACGCGGGTGCTTGTGCCTTTCCGCAATAAAACCGTTGTCGGGATTGTGTGGGAAACGGATATCGCGCCCGATATGGATGCGGCGCGAATTTTGAGCGTTCAGACGGCCTTTGTGGAAGAAAAGCCGTTGCCTCAAAGTTGGCGTGATTTATTGGCATTTACGTCGCGTTATTACCACTATCCGGCCGGGCAGGCAGTGTTTGCCGCGCTGCCGCAGGGTTTGAAGGAAACGCGCGCGGTGGAAATGCCGCAGCCGCCGTTGTTTTACGCGCTGAACGAAGCGGGCAGGGCGCAAACGCCGCCGCCGGCAAGGTTCAACAAAAAAGCGGTTTTGTGGGACGCGCTGCTGTCGGGCGGGATGACGATGGCGGCGTTGAAGCAGGTGAACGCGCAGGCGGCGAAATTAATCGAAGATTGGGCGGAGCAGGGCTGGATTGAAACGACGGAAGCGGCGAAACCCGTTTTAAGGCCGTCTGAATTTGTGTTGAATGCCGACCAGCAACAGGCTTCCGATGAAATTCAGACGACCTCCGGCAGCTTCCAGCCGTTTCTGCTGTACGGCATCACCGGCAGCGGCAAGACCGAAGTGTATTTTGATGCGATGGCGAAAGTGTTGGCGCAGGGGCGGCAGGTGTTGTTTCTGTTGCCCGAAATCAATCTCACGCCGCAGCTTTTGAAGCGGGTGGAAAACCGTTTTGCCGACGTGCCGACTGCCGTGTTGCACAGCCAGATGGCGGCAGGCAGGCGCACGCAGGATTATTTGCGCGCGATGTTGGGGCAGGCGAAGCTGGTGATTGGCACGCGGCTGGCGGTGTTCACGCCTTTGCCTGATGTCGGGCTGATTGTGGTCGATGAGGAACACGACGGCTCGTTCAAACAGGACAACGAATTGCGCTACCATGCCCGCGATTTGGCGGTGTGGCGGGCGAAGCAGAGCGGCTGTCCCGTCGTCTTGGGCAGCGCCACGCCCAGCTTGGAGAGTTGGCACAAGGCGCAAAGCGGCGCGTACCGCCTGCTGCAACTGACCGAGCGCGCCCATACCGCCGCGCAACTGCCGCAAGTGGACATCCTCAACGTAGGTCGTCTGAAACTCGACAACGGCTTCTCGCCGCAAGCCTTGCAACTTTTGAAGCAGAACTTTGAAGCAGGCGGCATGTCGCTGGTGTACCTCAACCGGCGCGGTTTCGCGCCCGCGCTGTTTTGCGGCGACTGCGGCCATACCTTCGGCTGCCCGAACTGTTCCGCCAAAATGGTGTTGCACCAACGCGCCCGCCAACTGCGCTGCCACCACTGCGACCACCGCGAACCCATCCCGTTCAAATGCCCCGACTGCGGCAACCAAGACCTGACCGCCGTCGGCCATGGTACGCAGCGCGTCGAAGAAACCCTGCGCGCCTTCCTGCCCAAGGCCGTCGTCGTCCGCGTCGACAGGGACAGCACCGCGCACAAAAACGACTGGGCGGATTTATACCGCCGCATCGCCGATAACGAAATCGACATTCTGGTCGGCACGCAGATGCTCGCCAAAGGCCATGATTTCGCGCGGCTCAACCTCGTTATCGTGTTGAACGCCGACGGCAGCCTGTACAGCGCGGACTTTCGCGCGCCGGAAAGGCTGTTTGCCGAGCTGATGCAGGTATCCGGCAGGGCGGGGCGCGCCGACAAACCCGGCAAGGTGTTGATACAGACCCAACTGCCCGAACATCCCGTCTTCGCCGCCGTCAAAGCGCAGGACTACGCCGTGTTTGCCGAAAACGAATTGAACGAACGGCAAATGTTCGCCATGCCGCCCTTCGGTTTCCAGATCGCCGTCCGCGCCGACGCGCCGCGCGTTGCCGATGCGATGGAGTTTCTCAACGCCGCCAAAGAAACCCTCGCCCCGCTTTTGCCCGAAAGCGTCTCCCAGTTCGGCGCCGCACCCATGCTGATGGTGCGCCTCGCCGAACGCGAACGCGCGCAAATCTTCCTCGAATCCCCGTCCCGACAGGATTTGCACCGCGCCGTGAGTTTGTGGGTGCAGGTGTTGCAGCAAAACCGCGACGGCAAAATCCGATGGTCGGTGGATGTGGATGTGCAAGAGGCTTGATTGAAATGGTTCAATCAATAAGGAAATAAAAGGCCGTCTGAAAATCTGTTTTTCAGACGGCCTTAAGTTTTGAAATCAGTTTAGAAGAATTTTGCAGCGATATAGCCGAGTGCAAGCAGGCTCAAAACGGCGAATACGATAGCCATTGTAAGCAGAAACCGTGTTTTCTTCCTCGCTGCAAGTGCGGCCAGCTCAGGATTTTGGCCTAACTCTTTGCGTAATTGGGATTCCAATTCGGCACGGATTTTTTTGCGCAGTTTTTTCTCTTCCTGCTCACGTTCATATTTGAGCTTGTGGGCAATTTCGGTTTGTTTTTTATGCTCGAAAGAGATTCTTTCCTGCCATTCAATGCGCTTGCGCTGGATGGCAAGCTCATTTTTTTCTGTCAAATCAAAGTGGCAGGTTTTACATTCCTGTGAATCTAGTTCGTCAATAATCGTCATGCAGACGGGGCATTGGATAGGGTCAGGAGTGTTGACTGCCAATACGGCTTCTTCTTCAACCGCTTCCAATTCCATAGCCTGACGGACGATCACGTCCAAACCCAAATAGCCGAAGTAATGCTGCGCATTTTCTCGCTCGTCTTGGGTGCATTTCTCGGCCACAATGGCTTGTGGACGTTCGGCCAAGGCTTGAATCAGGCTCTCAACTTCGTTTTCGGGCAGGTTTTCATACAGGCAGGCATGGATGCGCTCCCTATCCGTGTTCGGCGGATAGGAAACGTATACGTCGAAAAATTTTTCTTGTTTGCTCATTGATATCCCATGAGTATTTCGACTGCGTCAACCAAATGGGTTTGGCCTAAGGTTTTGTTATTGTGTTTGAGCTGTCTTGGCTTATGATACGAGCCAGAACAGAGGCTGCAGTCTCAGGCAGACCAAGTACGGTTTGCCTTTGTGTCGTTAATCGGCTGGACAATAATTTTTTATTTATATGGAAATATGCATGTCCAATGTTATGTCTATTGCAGAGTAAATATTCACGCCCGATATTATAAGGTAAATCTAAAATTGTTTAAAATAAATTCACACAAAAGGCCGTCTGAAGATACAGATGGCCTGTTTTTTGTGGCAAAAACGGACTGTTTATACGGAGAAGGACGAACCGCAACCGCAAGTTGTCTCTGCATTCGGATTGCGGATGACGAATTGAGAACCTTGCAGGCTTTCAGTGTAGTCGATTTCCGCACCAACCAGATATTGGTAGCTCATCGGGTCAACCAAGAACGTCAGGCCGTTTTTCTGGATTTCAAAATCGTCGTCGTTTTTGATTTCATCAAAGGTAAAACCATATTGGAAGCCGGAGCAACCGCCGCCGTTGACGAATACGCGCAATTTCAAATCGGGATTGTTCTCTTCGGCAATCAGGTCGGCAACTTTGGTGCAGCAGCTGTCAGTAAAGATAATAGGGCTTTCGTCTGACATGATGTGATTCCTTTTATATGAATATTTTTACTATTGTCGCGCAAACCGTTAGTCAAGGCAAGTTTGTGCAGACAGGGTCTGCCAGCTTACATGGAGGGCATGGCAGAAATTTCAAGCATCAGTATGTCAGATTTAGATACTTCTGCCAAACCATTCGACACGGCCGATGATGGCAACGTCGTCGGTTGGGTTTTTCAAGTCGATTTCAAAAGTAGGGTAGGCTTCGTTGGCAGAAATGACGTTGACGATGCCGCCGGGTATCAGTTGCAGGCGTTTGACCAAAAGGTTTTCGTTGAGGCGCAAAACATAGAGGCCGTCGCGCGGCGTGGTTTGGCCGTGGTTGATGAGGATGGTGTCGCCATCATTCAGCACGCCTTCCATCGAGTCGCCTTTGACTGAGATAACGGAAAGGTTTTTGATGTCGCGCGTTACATAATTTTCAATCCAATAGCGTCGGAACGCCATGGCGAACATGGGTTGCTCATCGCCGACGAGCTGACCGTGTCCGGCCGCGGCTTGGATGTCGTAACGCGGTACGAAGACAAATTCGTCTATATCGACAGGGTTGCCTAGTGTGTCGGTTGCTGTGGCCTTTGGGGCTTCGGAATCGGGGAAGGGAGAACCTTCGCCTGTCAAAAGCCAGTCTATGCTGCAGCCTTTAAGTTGTTTGATTTTTTTTAGCGTTTCCGATTTCGGCAGGCCGCCTTCGTTCCAGATACGGCTGAATCCGGCGATGGTCATATCGATGTCGGCGGCAATTTTGGCTTGGCGGGCTTCATCTTTCCATAAGAAAGCCAGGCGGTCTTTAAAGGTATCCATGTTTATGCCTTTATGGAGGTATGTTTTTTATATGGTTTGGACGATTTGAGTGTATTTTACCTTAGTTTTTATAAAATTGTAAGAAAAAAATTACTACACCTAAGAAAAAGTATTGCATATTCTATTTTTTCTTAGTATTATTCGATTTGTCTTAGATAAGTCGATATTTCTAATTTTATGTTCGATTTTTCTTAGTTTAATTTTATTTGGTTTAGTTTTTCTGATTTAAACCTGCTATATGATTATGATGAGAGGTGTGAAATGACTCGTTCGCGTAAAAATATTTTTTGGGTGCTGCTGGCGTTGGTACTGGGTTTTTTTGCTCTGCCTTTCGGATCTTCGGAGGCGCATGAGGCGGACGGTAATCTGACGGCTTCGGAATGCGAACGCTTGGGCAGCTTGAGTCTGGATCAGATGGACGGCAGGCTACTGGCTTTTGCCAAAGAATGCGATATGGTGGAGGCTACCCACGATTGGGAGCAACAGTACGGTAACTTGAATGAAGAAGAAATGCTTGCCGGCGTGGTGTATGAGTAATGTTTGTGAATGAATCGATAAAGGCCGTCTGAACGATCAAAGTTTCAGACGGCCTTGTGTTTTCAATAATGATGGCTTAAGGCATCAATGGTGCATTAGTCAGGCCGGTGGTTTCGGGTAGGCCGAACATGATGTTCATATTCTGCACGGCTTGACCGGCTGCGCCTTTAACCAAGTTGTCGATGACGGAAAGAACAATCCACACATCGTCTTGATCGGGCGCTTTTTGAACGCTGATACGGCAAAGGTTGGCACCGCGCACGCTGCGGGTTTCAGGTGTCGAGCCTGAAAGCAAAATATCGACAAAAGGACTGTCGCGGTAGTATTCGCGCAGTAAGGCTTCAGGATCGGTATGTTCTTGCAGGTGCAGATACAGGGTGGCGTGCATACCGCGTATCATCGGAACAAGGTGTGGTACGAAAATCAGGCCGTCTGAAACATGGTCTTGCAGTCCGGACAGGGTTTGTTGGATTTCAGGCAAATGGCGGTGGCCACCGACGCCGTAGGCTTTGAAGTTGTCGCCTGCTTCGCACAATAGGGCGTGGGTGCTGGCTTTGCGGCCTGCACCGGAAACACCGGATTTACAGTCGGCAATCAGAGGAGCGTTGGCTTTCAGACGGCCAGCCTGAAGCAGCGGCAATAAGGGCAGGGAAACGCAGGTAGGATAGCAGCCCGGGTTGGCCACCAGCATGGTTTTGGCGATGTCGTCTTTGTAAAGTTCGCACAAGCCGTACACTGCTTGGGAAACGAGTTGCGGCGCGGCATGGGTCATTTTGTACCATTTTTCCCATGTGGGGATGTCGCGGATGCGGAAGTCGGCAGACAGGTCAATCACGCGTACGCCTTTTTCCACAAGGGCCGGTGCTTCTTTCATGGCTACGCCGTTGGGTGTAGCGAAGAACACGAGGTCGCAGCGGTCAAGGCCGGCATCCTCGGGCGTTTGGAATGTAAGGTCGTAAATGCCGCGCAGGCTGGGGAAGTAGTCGGCAACCGCAAGACCGGCTTCGCTTCGGCTGGTGACGGCAGTAACTTCTGCGTTAGGATGATTGCTGAGCAGGCGCAACAATTCAACGCCTGTGTAACCGGTTGCACCGACGATACCAATTTTAATTTTTGTGGTCATGGTGTGGCTCCTTTGTAGGGTAACAATGCGTTTGATTATATAGTAATTAATTGCCGTCGGTCAGCGGTGCTTGTGCCAAGCTTTGCAATAGAGGGTTAAACAGGCCGTCTAAAATATGGGATTAACGATAAAAGACAGCCTGGATATTTTTCAGACTGTCTTTTTGAAGAGATGAAAGTTATTTGTTTCTCAATATCTCAATAAGGGCGGCTTTGGACTGGTAGAAGTCCAAATCAAATAATGAAATGCCTAAATGTTTGCAATATTCTTCGATCATCTCCACAGTCAGCCTGTTTTTTTTGAGTCTTTCGGTATATTTTTCTGTCTGTTCAAACGGCAGCGGCGTGCCATATTCCATAAACTCGACACGACTGGTTTCTTTATGCAGCATAACATTTCTGGTTTCGCAGTCATGACGGGAAACCTGTTTGCTGCCCTCATACAGGGTAAATGAGACCGCACCGAATTCGTCTTTGCCAAAATATGGACGTAAATACATAGTCAATAATCTGATTTTCCACAGCAAGGCTTCATACGGCACACTTGAAAAGTCTGTGCCGTTCCGGTTATTACCTATTAGCAATGACCAATCAGACTGCGTTTCCAACAATAAATATTTGGATGATCCGGTAATCTCAAGCGGATTCAAGAAATCCAATTTCTGACTGAGGGTATATTCCTCATCCAAATACGATAGTTTCGGTTTTAAATTCTGATAAAAGTCGCTTAAATCCATTAATCTTTTCAAATAGAGATCCAGTGCTTTTTCAAATGGCGCGCCAATAAAATAAAACTGTTTCAGGCTCGGATGGCCGTCTCTTGCAAGAAAAAAATCTTTGTTTACATTCATAATTTAATCCACGGTTCTTAAAATTACAATAGCATCCGGATCATTACTCAATGCTCTCGATGCATGTCCGGCTCCACGGTTCGAACTGGCGCGATCGTATTCGATATAAATTCGTTTATTAGAATCACGCAAGGTGGCTTGGACATCCGGGCGGCAGATCCCTACCCGGCACATTTGGTTGTTTACCTGCTGCTGGTTGATCCTAATATCTTCTGCACCCATTGAGCGTAAGTAAGCCACATCGTCCTGCATAATTTGGTTTTGAGACTTGCTCTTACCAATGGTTCTTCCACTACCATTTAAGGGAGATGGCGGAGTTGGTTTGACATTAATGTCCTGCGGAAGCCGATTGACAGGAATTTGTTCGCCGTTAACAATAATTTTACCATTATCTCTAGCTAAATATCTGATTACTTTTTGTTCTTTGCTGGTTAAGTTGGCTAATGATGATAGAGAAGGTTTCGGCAATGCCTTCTGTTCCCAATCCCGACTATTAAATCTCCGCTTTTTCCCATCAGGCCGCACAACCTTCACCGCATTGTCCGACCACGTTACCACAGAGCCTTTCGGTATCAGCTCTCCGTTGGCCAGGCGTTGTTCCTGTGCCAAGGTAACGGTTGTTCCTTTTACCGCATTGAAGAGAGGATTTCAGACAGCCTGAAAGTTTGGGAAAACGCGGTTTGCGGTTTTATTTAACTATCGATTTGAGATTGGTGTTTTTTATTTATAGTCAGTATTTTATAAATATTCTAGGCCTCGTGTTTTGAAAACCTTTTATATTCCGTCTTTATCCTATTCATACAAATATAAAATAAAAACGCAAAAAAATGCCCCCGGGTTGGAGAACCGGAGGCAAGTATCCAAGGAGTAGCTCTCATCAATAAGAACTAGTTACTTTGTACTATATCTCTTATTGGGATTGAAAGCAAGTGCTTTGCACATTTTAACATTTAAATAATTTTTTCATTCAAATTCAGAAAGCTATCAAACAGTGCTTGAATCTTGGGTTGGTGGCTGATACCGATGACCAAAGTATCGGGCAAATGTTGCTTGAGGGTCTGCATCAACATCAGGGCGGATTCGTCATCGAGCTGGTTGGTGGCTTCGTCGAGGAACAGGATTTGCGGTTTGTGCAGCAGCGCGCGAGCGAGGCTGAGGCGTTGCTGCTCTCCGCCGGAAAGGATGCCGTGCCATTCGTGTGAAGTGTCCAAATCGTTCATCAACGTGCGCAACCGACCCGTGGGGCTGCTTAAGCCTACTTGTTCCAAAATGGTTTGAATCAAATGGTCGTCTTGGCAGGCCGTATAGGGATAGCTGACAGTTTGACGCAATGTGTCCGCAGGCAGGTAAGGGCGTTGCGGGAAAAACAGGCGGCTACCTTCGAGGGAAAAACTGCCGTGGTAATACGGCCACAAGCCTGCGAGGGCGCGCAGCAGGGTGGATTTGCCGATGCCGCTTCTGCCTTCGAGCAATACCCATTCGGGAGCGTGGGCTTCGAGGTTGATGTCGGTAAGCAGGGGGCTGCCGGTTTGGGTGTGGACGGTGAGGTTTTGCAGAGCGAGGATGCCGCTGTGGCGGCGGTTGTTTAAAGTCGGGGCGGGTTCGGAGGCTGGGCGGGCGGTGCTTCTGCCTTCTTGTCCTACTTGTTCCAATGCCGTCTGAAAACCGGAGAGGCGTTCGACGACTGCCGCCCATTCGATGAGGCGGCGGTAGGAGTCGGTAAACCAGCCGAAGCTGTCTTGGACGCGGGCAAACGATGTGCGGGTCTGCATCATGTCGCCAAAGGTCATGGTTTTGGCGAGGTACATGGGCAGGGTGGCTAGGATGGGGATGAAGATGCTGATGCGCACATAGGTCGCCCAGAAGGTTTCCTGGCGGAATTCGCAGTTGGTAAGCCGCCGCCAGTTGTCGCGGATGCGGAGGTAACGCTGTTTCAGACGACCTGTTTCGGCTTCGCCGCCGTTGTAGAAGGCGATTTGTTCGGCATGGTCGCGCACGCGCAGGAGGGCGGCGCGGTAGTCGGCTTCGCGGTGCTGGCGGTCGATGTTGAGGTTTTTGAGTTTGCGGCCGACGAGGTGGGCAATCAGGGTGCTGATGACGGAATAAATCAGGGCGACCCAAACGAGGTAGCCGTGTATGGTGATGTCGCGCCCGCCGATATTGAAGGTCTGCACGCCGGAGAGCGTCCACAATACGGCGACGAACGCGCTGAATTTGGCAATATTATTGATGAAGGAGCGGAACAGCCCGATGCTTTTGTCGGCAAGGAGGTAGATGTCTTCGGCGATGCGCTGGTCGGGGTTGTCGGGTTCGCTGGTCAGGCGCAGGCGGTAGTGTTTGTGGCCTTCGAGCCAGTTTTGCTGGAATTGTTCGGTCAGGTGGGTGCGCCAACGGAAGATGAGGCGTTTTTGCAGCCAGTCGCCGCAAACGATGCAGCCGATAATCATCGCCATGTAGCCGAGGTATTCGACGATAAGCGCGGGCATGGATGCGCCGTCAAACGCGGCGAGCGCGTCGTAGAAACGTTTGTCCCACGCGGCGATCCAAACGCTGATGGTGATGGAACAAAGGGTAAAGCCGATGAGGATGGCAAGCATCAGCCATTGGACGCGCCCGTGCGCCCCCGTCCAAAAAGGGCGGGCGAGTCGGGAGAATTTTTTGAGCGTATTCATGATGAATGCTTGTGAATGTGCGTGATAGGCCGTCTGAAAACAGAATTTTGCTTTCAGACGGCCTTGTTTATAAGAAATGATTGGTTTTTATATGCTTTTGAAGAGTGGAGGGCAATCTACTCCCGGGTTGCCGCTATTTACATCTTCCACTTCAGGCTGAACACGGCATTGCGCGGTTCGCCGTAGAAGTTGCCGCTGTTGGCGGCACGGCTGTATTGGTTTTCGTAGTAGCGTTTGTCGGTCAGGTTGTTGACTGCCAGCCCCAGTTGCAAATTGTCGGTCGGACGGTATTGCAAACCGGCATTCCAAACGGTATAGCCGCCTTGGGGCAGCTTACTGCCGGTTTTGCTTTGACTGGACAAGCCTATACCGATACTTAACTTACCGTTTGCAAACGGCGGCGTATAGCTGCTGTAAGCGCGGAAAATGTGTTTTGGGGTCCAGTTGGCAAAATCGCCCTCGGTATTGGGATGGTTTTCTGTTTTGCGGATATTGTAGGTATAGCCGGCAAACAGTTTCCAATTTGCGCCGATTGCTCCGGAAATTTCCGCATCTACACCGCGGCTGCGTTCTTTTGCGGGAATGTAGTAGAAAGTCTGTTTCCTGTTGCCGCTGGCCGGAACGTTGACACGCACGCCGACGTTGGTGTTATCGGTTTGGAACAGGGAAACGGCCGTATTGAGTTTGCTCTGCATCCATTCGCCTTTCCAACCCAATTCGTAGTTTTTACCGACTTCGGGCGCGAGATAGCTGTTGTCTGCATTTGTTTTCAGAGTCGGTTTGTAGATGGATGTATAGCTTGCATAGAGGCTTTGCCCTGGCATGAAATCGTAAGTGATGCCGATGTATGGAATGAATTTGCTGTTTTTGACCGAATAGGTTTTTGCATCATTGTCCGGAGCGCCTGCATAACGGGACCAGTTGTAATTGAAGTCGCGTTTCCAATGGGTATAGCGTCCGCCTACCAATAGATGCAGTTTTTCCGTAGGATTGATGCGGGCACCTGCTGCAAGGGCGTGCGTATAGAAATGGTTGTTGCTGTCCATAATGCTGTATGGTTCGGCAGCCCAGTCCGGCTGGGGGATAACGGCAGAAAATGGATCGTAGCTGCCGGTTGCCTGCATACGGGTATGGTGCAGGGTATTGCGCTCTTTCGAATAATTATGAGTCAGGAAGATGTCGTGGGTTTGACCCAAGGCTTCAAACTTGCCGCGCAGGTTGTTTTGAATATGCAGATGTTTGCTGTCGTGCTGATAGCGGAAAGCCTGTTGATCCTCAATACCAATGGATTGATTGGCTTTCAATCCGCTTTTGTCTGCCATTAAGAAAGCATACCTTTGGTCGGAATGGCTGTTTCGCCAATCGATTTTGCTGTTCCATTTCCAGTTGTCGTTGAAGTAGTGGTCAAATTCTGCAAAAACACCGTTTTTGATGAATCGCCCATGATTCCAATCGGCACCGAAATAGCTGTCGCGCGGCAGACTGCTTCCGTCTTCCCATAAAGGTAAGCCGTTGAGATTGGGGGTGTTGCGCTGGGCGATACGGTACGCACCGACAGAAACCTTGCTGTTTTCTCCGATGTCTTTTTCTAAAACGCCGTAAAGAAGGCTGTTTTGCCCTTTCACTTTATCCTGAAATGTTTTGTCATGATCAAAACTGCCGACAATACGTCCGCGGAATTGGTTTTCTGAGCTTAAAGTGCCCGAGGCATCCAATTCGATATGCCGTTTGCCGAAACGGTCGGCTAAACCATTCATACTGATTTGTTTTTTAACCGTCGGTTTTTTGCGTACGGCATTAATCGTACCTCCGGGCGCGCTGTTGGATTGGGTCAGCCCGGCCGCACCGCGCACAACTTCAATGTGGTCATACATGGCAAGGTCGGTGATGTTGTGCCCGTCTCTGGCAGGACTGCCAAATATGCCCGGCGCACCAATAGTGGTAGCCATGCCGTCTTCTTCCAATTTTTCAATATAGAATCCGCGGCTTTGGAAATGGGTGCGGTTCCCTTGGCGAACGACATTTACGCCAGTCGTTGTTTTCAACGCATCTGCCAGCGTAGTAATACCTTGATCGTTAATTTGATTTTTTGTAATAACGCTGACGGATTGCGGCGTCTCGCGCGGAGTCAATGCCAGTCCTGTGGTAGAACTCATAGCCGAAGTCGTATAGTCATTTCGATTTTCGGTACGCAGGCTGCGGTTTTTGCCGACCACATTGACCTGCTTTAATTCCACCTGTTGTACCTCTTCGGCAGCTTGTGCGGCTTGGGGCAATGCGGCAAGGCAGAGGGCAAGTGTGCTCAGTTTGAATAGTTTTTTAGGATGATGCATTTGATGAGGTCCTTAATAAAGAAGGTCTGTTTGTTTTTAAATATTGGTGGCAATATCTGTTTAAATTGAGTCGTTATTTTTTATAAGCCGTTTTGTTTTAAAAATTAAATATAAATCCTCGAATCATTTTATTTGATTCAATTTTAATATTGTCAAACCATCGGGTCAAAAAAAGGTTGCCATCGGAAAGGGAGCCGTTGGCAACGAATGGAGGTGGGAATGCAATGAAAGCTAGATATAAGGGGTAGTGCCAAACTAGCCATAAAGAACTATATCGAAACTGTAAGAAAAAGCAACAACAAGTTATCTGTTGCTTGCAAAGTTTTTTAAACAGCTTGTCCTAAATCAAATTTTTGAGTCATGACTTGTTTAGTTGATGCAGGGATTGGTATTGGTAGCTCTAGTTGAATTGTTTACAGGCCGTCTGAAAATTGCCGGGGTTGTTCGGCTATAATGCTGTTTTGGTTTTTTAAGGCCTTTGCAAAAATACGGTTTCGTTGTTTTAGGCTGAATGTGTACCCGATATGTTTGTAAAGGTCTTAGGGTATGAGGAGAATGAGATGAAGAAAGTTTTGGTGTTGCAACATGGGGATTTGGGCGCTTGCGACTGGTCGGCATTTGGCAGTTTGGTGTCTGCGCCATCAGGGAAGTCGGTGTTGCGTGTGCCGGTTGATGATGATTTTGAATTGACGGACGATATGCGTGCGGCGTTGATTGCGCAGCAGATAGATGGTGCGGTGTTGCCGGATGTGGCTTTTGCTGATTTGGGACTGATTGTCAGCGATATGGATTCGACGCTGATTACGATTGAGTGTGTAGATGAGATTGCGGCCGGTGTTGGGCTGAAGGATGAGGTGGCAGCGATTACGGAGCAGTCGATGCGTGGCGAGCTGGACTTTGAGCAGTCTTTGCGTAAGCGTGTGGCTTTGCTGGCCGGTTTGGACGAGCGCGTGTTGGAAGAGGTGTACGAGAATGTGTTGCAGCTTTCGCCGGGTGCGGAATTTTTGTTGGCAGAGTGCAAACGGAATGATGTGAAGTTTATGCTGGTGTCGGGCGGGTTTACGTTCTTTACGGAACGCCTGCAACGGCGTTTGGGCTTGGATTTCCATTTTGCGAATGTGTTGGAAGTGGAAAACGGCAAGCTGACAGGCCGTCTGAAAGGGCGGATTATCGATGCGCAGGCTAAGACGGATTTGTTGCGTGAATACCGTGAGCGTCTGGGTTTGGCTTCGTGGCAGGTGGTGGCGATGGGTGATGGTGCGAATGATATTCCGATGATACGGGAGGCGGGATTCGGCATTGCTTATCGGGCAAAACCGAAAACCGAAGCGAATGCGGATGCGTGTGTGCGCTTTGGTGGTTTGGAGCGGATACGCGGTTGGTTTGCGTAAATCGTTTGAGGATGTTTGTCAGTCAGACCGTCTGAACAATCGGGAAACCGGTTTCAGACGGCCTGATGTTTTATAAGGCGATAAAACGGTAGCCCTCGGCATCGACTTCGAGAATGGAGGCGTAATTGTCGCGCCAGTCTCCGAGTACGATGCGGGTGTAGTCGGCGTTGCGATGGATGTTTTCGCGGTGGGTATGGCCGTGGATGAGCAGGGGCGTGTGGAAGCGTTGGACGGTTTCGTGGGTAAAGGCTGGATTGACGTCCATGATGTCGGCGGTTTTGTGTTGTTTGTCCTGTTTGCTCTGCTTGCGGATTTTGGTGGCGATGTTCAGTCGGAGTGTGAGCGGCAGGAGTAGGAACAGGCGTTGCAGCCATTTTTGATGGACGGTACGGCGGAATTTTTGATAAGAATGGTCGTCGGTGCAGAGGGTGTCGCCGTGACAGAGTAGGGTGGGTGTGCCGAACAGGTCGATAACGGCGTACTCGGGCAGTAAGGTCATGCCGGTATCGCGGGCGAAGGTTTTGCCGATGAGGAAGTCGCGGTTGCCATGGATGAAATAGCAGGCAATGCCACGCTTGGTTAGGCTGAGGATGGTTTGTTTGATGGTTTGAACCAAAGGGCTGTTTTCGTCATCGCCGATCCAAAAATCGAAAAGGTCGCCAAGAATGTATACGGCTTGGGCGTGAACGGCTTTTTCTTGGATAAATTTTTGGAAGAGTGCGGTCAGCTGAGGATGGGAGTCGCTCAGGTGCAAATCGGCGATGAAGTAAATCGGCATGATGATGTGGGGCGTATGGGAAGGGTTTTATTATAACTTGGGTTGTCGCGTTTGGATTTGGGCTTGGTGTTTTTCGTTTGTAATGCGGTGATTTTATTGTTTTGATTTTGTGATAAAGGCCGTCTGAAACATCTTTTCAGACGGCCTTTGTGGTTTATTGGGCTTTGCCCTGATAGGTGATTTGTTTTAGTGTCTCTTCTTGGTACAAGTCGCTGATGGGGATGGTATAGAAGAATTCGTTGCTGCGGACAAAGCGGTTGACCAAGTCTTTGTCGAGATGGAGGATGTGGTGCCGCAGTTTGTTTAAGCCTTTGAATATCATGGTGCTCCAACGCATATAGCCGTCTGAATTGGGGCGGATGTCGTTCATGGCGTCCAGGGCAAGAAGTTTGCGGTTTTGTTCTTCTTTATCCAAAGGATGGGAATAGATGCCTTGGAAATAAAACGGCTGTTCGGCAAGCGGCGGCAGGCTGAGGGAAGAGCCTACTTTGCCAATTGGGAAGTCGTCGCTCAGATAATGTATGGTGTGCAAAAATAGATTGCCGCGGCGGTAATTGATTTTGCGCAGGGCTTCGATGGCGGCCAGCGTTGTGTGTTGGTGGTCGGGATGCGTGTCAATATTGGGAGAAGGCGACACGATAATGTCCGGCTGGAATGTTTCTATCAGATAGCCGAGATTGTCCACCAAGCTGTTCCAGGTTGAGCCGGGCTTGAGTTGTTGCGCCAATGTGGAGGTGTTGGCACGGCGGAAAATATCGACGTCAGCCGTATCGATTTTGGTCGATTTAATCTCTTTTTCCGGATTTTGGCGCATGGCGGTCAATGTGCTGTCGAAGTAGCCCAGTTGCAGGATGTTTTCAGACGGCACGCCGGCCAAAAGGGGGACGGTCAGGCTGTTCCAAACACGCATCCGGCCTTTTTGCAGATATTGGGCCTGAGTGTCGCAGTCGCATTTGCCGTAAAGATTGCCATAGTGGAAGCTGCCGCCTTCGCTGGCAGTTAAGGTGCAGATCATTGAATTGGCGGCGTGTTTTTCATACAAACCGTATGCGCTTAATTCGGCATCGTCAGCATGAGGCGCGAGGACAAGGATTTTTTTGCCGTCGAGGTTTTCACGCGGATAAACAGAGAGTTCGATTTCTTGATCGGGCAAGGATAGGTATTTGCCTTCCAAGCGGATGGTTTTGTCGTTGTCAGAGAAGGTATCACTCAGATTGATATAGCGCACGCCTTTTGCGCCGTATTCGAAATATTGCTTCCATTTTCCCTTAGATGAAATGGTTTCAACAAAAGGCAATACCAGCAATCCTGCCCAAGTGGATTTGATACGGAGTTTGGCAATAACGGTATCTTGCCCGCGGATAGTGGCGGGCAAAGTCAGGCTGCCACCCTTGAGGGTAGCATGCGCGGTAGAGGGGAGGGAGGGATAGTTATAGTCTTGGTGTGTGTTGTAGGCAAACTGTTTTTTATGAATAATTGAAGTAATAATAAACAATGTAACAAAAAAAGTCAGTATCAGCCCCGTTAGTATTAGAAACATTGTCAGGTTCCTTTATTGTATAACAGCTATGATATTGCTTGCGAAGACTATTTGTTTGTTTTTATTACAAACGGTTGTTTTTTGTACTCTAACGTCATTAAAGTAAACGTTTAAAATAAAACAGTTTGCGGTTGATTATATATATAAACGACCAAAATGTAGAAAGGCCGTCTGAAAAATTTGAAAGAAATTTCAAATTTTTCAGACGGCCTTGATATTTTAAAGGTTAAGCCGGTAAATTATGCTTCTTTTGTTTCAACTGCTTTCTGACGCAGGCGCAAGCTCAATTCGCGCAACTGTTTTTCGTCCACCGCATTCGGCGCGTTGGTCAACAGGCATTGGGCGCGTTGGGTTTTCGGGAAGGCAATCACGTCGCGGATGGACTCGGCGCCGGTCATTAGCGTAACCAGACGGTCGAGACCGAATGCCAAACCGCCGTGCGGAGGCGCACCAAATTTCAGGTTGTCCAAGAGGAAGCCGAATTTTTCCTGTTGCTCTTCGGGGCTGATTTTCAGCGCGGCAAAGACTTTTTCCTGTACGTCGGCACGGTGGATACGGATAGAGCCGCCGCCGATTTCCCAGCCGTTCAATACCATGTCGTAGGCACGGGCCAAGCAGTTTGCAGGGTCGGAAACCATCAGGTCTTCATGACCTTCTTTTGGCGCGGTAAACGGATGGTGTACGGCAACGTAGCGGTCGGCTTCTTCGTCGTATTCGAACATTGGGAAGTCGACAACCCACAAAGGCTTCCATTCGTCCACGAAGTAGCCGTTTTCTGCGCCGTGTTCCAAACCGACTTTGATACGCAGCGCGCCGATGGCTTCGTTCACGACTTTGGCTTTGTCTGCGCCGAAGAAGATGATGTCGCCGTTTTGTGCGCCGGTACGTTCAATGATTTCTTTCAGGGCGTTTTCAGACAGGAATTTCACGATTGGAGATTGCAGACCGCTGTCTTCGCCGTTGGAAAGGTTGCTGACATCGTTCACTTTGATGTATGCCAAACCTTTCGCGCCGTAGATGCCGACAAATTTGGTATATTCGTCGATTTCTTTGCGGCTGAATTTCGCGCCGTTCGGTACGCGCAGGGCAACCACGCGGCCGCCTTTCATGTCGGCTGCGCCACGGAAGACTTTGAATTCTTCCGTTTTCATCAGGTCGGTCAGCTCGGTGAATTTCAGGTTGATGCGCATATCGGGTTTGTCGGAGCCGTAGTAGAACATGGCTTCGGCGTAAGGCATACGCGGGAAATCGCCCAAGTCCACGCCCAGCGCGTCTTGGAAGACTTGTTTTGCCATGCCTTCGGTGATGTCCATGATTTCATCCTCGTTCAAGAACGAGGTTTCCAAGTCGATTTGGGTGAATTCGGGCTGGCGGTCGGCGCGCAAGTCTTCGTCACGGAAGCACTTGGTGATTTGGTAGTAACGGTCGAAACCTGCCACCATCAACAGTTGTTTGAACAATTGCGGCGATTGCGGCAGAGCGAAAAACTCACCCGGATGAACGCGGCTCGGCACGAGATAGTCGCGCGCGCCTTCAGGCGTGGAGCGGGTCAGCATCGGGGTTTCGATGTCGATGAAGCCTTGCGCGTCCAGATAACGGCGAACGCCCATAGCGACTTGATAACGCAGGCGCAGGTTGCGCTGCATCACCGGACGGCGCAGGTCGATAACGCGGTTGGTCAGGCGCACGTTTTCGCTGATGTTTTCATCGTCGATTTGGAACGGCGGCGTAGCAGCGGCGTTCAACACTTCGATTTCTTTGGCGAGGATTTCGATTTTGCCGGAAATCATTTTGTCGTTGGTTGTGCCTTCAGGACGGTTGCGCACTCGGCCGGTAATGCTCAAAACGTATTCGTTGCGGGAAGAGTCGGCAGCGGCAAATGCTTCCGGAGTGTCAGGGTCGATAACGACTTGAACGATGCCTTCGCGGTCGCGCAGGTCGATAAAAATCACACCGCCGTGGTCGCGTCGGCGGTGTACCCAGCCTTTGACGGTAACGGTTTGGTCTAAGTATTGCTCGCTGATAAGGCCGCAATAGTTGGTACGCATAAAATCACCTTTTTATATTGTTCAATTTGAAAAAGAAGGAAAGGCCGTCTGAAAAAAGAAGACCTTAATTGTTATGTTCGGTATCACCATCTTTAGACGGTTTTTGGGTGGGGAGGGCTTTAACCGGTAAGTCGTCCGGCATCACCATGCCCAGCGAAATTACATATTTCAATGCCTGATCCACACTCATGTCCAGCTCGCGAACGTCGCTTTTTTTAACCATGATGTAATAGCCGCCGGTCGGGTTGGGCGTGGTTGGGACGTAAACGGAAATATAGTCGTCATCTTGCGGCAGGCTGCCTTTGAGTTTGTCGGGGATATGGCCGGAAACAAAGGCTATCGTCCAAATGCCCAGTTGCGGAAAGGGAACCAGTACGGGGGTTTTGAACGAGCGGCTGCTGTCGGAGAGCAGGGATTCGGAAACTTTTTTAACGCTGGAGTAGATGGATTTGACGACGGGAATCCGACCCAAAAGGCTGTCCCATGCGCCGAGAATCCGTCTGCCTAAAACGTTGGCGGCAAATACGCCGGTAACGAACAAGACGACGGTGGCGGCAACAATGCCCAAACCAGGTATGTTGAATCCCCAGAAATGCTGGGGCTGCCAGCTTTCCGGCAATAGGCTGATCAGTCTGTCGGCGGCGGATATGATGTAGGTCATCGCCCAGATGGTTACGGCAATCGGCAACCAAACCAGTACGCCTGTAATCAGGTATTTCTTTAAAGCCTTGGCGATTTTTCCGCTTTCGGCTGCTGCTTCTGTCATCTTTGTTTCATTCCGGCAAGTTTTGCCCAAACTTTGCATTATACGCGTTTGGGCGCTAGGAAACGAGTATTTTAAACGAGTGGCGTGTTTTGTTTTATTGTTTCAGACGGCCGCCTTGATTGCACAGGCCGTCTGAACAATATGGGGGGATTAGATTCCGTCCCAGTCGTTGAACATCAGGCCGAAGCCGATGCCGTTTTGTTTGTGGTTGTAGTCAATCAGGCTTTCGCCGTAGCCGTGGAAACCGCGGACAACGCCTTTGAGTTTGCCTTTAATTGGGAAGGTATAAGCAGCTTCAACGGCACCGCGTCCGCTTTTCGGGTTGTAACGCAGGACGGAATAAACATTTTGTTTGTCATTGAGGCGGTATTGGACTTTCAAGTCGCCGTAGCCCATGTATTTGTTGATGTCCGGATTGTCGTCGTCGTCTCCTTTTTGGTCGAAGGCGCGCATCCAAACTCTAGGAATAACGGTCAGCTTGCCCCATTCCATGCCGGCCATGGCGTAAACGCGGTTCCATGAGCGGGATTCGGGGCGGCTTTGACCGTTGGACTGGTGAACAAAACCTGCGCCAACCATGCGCAGTTTGCCACCGAAAGGCAGGTCTGCTTTAACAGGTTGGGTAATGAAGATTTCGGGCTCGTAGTCGGTATTGCGGAACGGAGCGGATTTGCGGCCTTGGTTGAAGATTTGCCAGTCGGATTTTTGGGTGTAGCCAAACCATACGTCGGCACGGGTTTTGAATAAATCTTCGGCAATCTTGCTTTTGAAGGAAACCTGCATTTTGGTTTCGAGGCGTTTCTGCTCGCTGAATTTTTCCTGTGTGGTTACGCCGCGACTGGGGGATTCCGGGTAGTAGTTGGGGCTGCTGTTGTACCAAACGGGCATGAGGTACATAGGATTATGCTCGCGTACGCTCAACAGGCCGCGTGTGTCGTTTTTATCCAAATCGTACATCAGGCTTAAGGGCGTGTAGCTGTCGGCAGTTTCGCTTAATACGTCGTCTGAAATATTCGGATGGGTAGGGTTGTCGAATACGATGGCAGCTTCTTTTTTCTCAATGCTCTTACGGATGCTTTGTTCGAGGTCAACCGGTGTTTTGGCGGTTTCGGTTTGCGCTTGCGGCAGTGGGGATTGAGGGGGAAGTTGCGCCGAGTAGATGTTGTCGTAACACGCCAAACGGGTGGCGTTGTCTTGAATGGTGGTGCAGTGTAGGGCGGCAGTATCGGCGGCAGCCAGTGGGGCGGCGGCAATGAATCCGATACTTAGGGAATGTTTCAACATCTTGTTCATGAGAGTTTCCGTTGTTTTTCAGACGGCCTGATGAAAGGGTAAATGGTTTAATTTAGTCGGTTTGAATTGTGAATACGGCAATGCCCCTGAAAGGCAAGACCTCAGGGGCATCGTATCAGCTCGATTATCCTGCTTTGGTTGTCAGGATTTCCGGCATCCGCGTCAGTATTAAGCCAAAGCTTTTACTTTAGCAGACAGACGGCTTTTATGACGGGCTGCTTTGTTTTTGTGGAATACGCCTTTGTCAGCGATACGGTCGATGACTTTAACGGATTCTTGGTAAACTGCTTGAGCAGCAGCTTTGTCGCCGGCTTCAACTGCTTTCAACACTTTTTTCACAGCGGTACGGAATGCAGTACGCAGGCTGGCGTTGTGGGCGCGTTGTTTAACCGACTGGCGGGCACGTTTGCGGGCTTGTGCGCTGTTTGCCATATTGAATATCTCCTGAAAAATAAATTCTGTAAACGCGCAATTTTAAAGACAGATTTCCTTGTGTGCAAGCTTTTTCTCTATAAACGCGCGCAAATCAGCCGTATTTTGCCCAAAAACGACAGCCAGTGCAACGCTTTTGGGAAAAAGATGATGCTGCTTTGCCTTATTTCAATAAAAATCAGATGGATATTGCTTTTCGTTTGCTTACGTTTCCATTACAATAGCCTAACTCTGCGCCGGGGTGTTTATGGGGTGCAGGGTTTCTTATTTATTGACATTAACCACTCTTTCATCAGGAATCTACCCGTATGAAAAAATCTGTATTAGCCGTATTAGCCGTATTGGCCGCATTGTCTTTGGCCGCGTGCGGCGGTGGCGAGAAAAAAGCCGAGCAACCTCAAGCAGGCAGCGCGCCTGCTGCCAATGCCGAGGCAGCCGCTACCGATACTTTGAATATTTACAACTGGTCAAACTACGTTGACGAAAGCACAGTCGAAGACTTCAAAAAAGCCAACAATTTGAAGCTGACTTACGATTTGTATGAAAACAACGAAACGCTGGAAGCCAAAATGCTGACCGGCAAATCCGGCTATGACTTGGTTGTGCCCGGTATTGCCTTCCTGCCGCGCCAAATTGAGGCAGGTGCATACCAAAAAATCAATAAGGATCTGATTCCGAACTACAAAAACATCGACCCTGAATTGCTGAAGATGTTGGAAAC
Organism: Neisseria sp. P0020.S003; assembly: GCF_051957095.1. Lineage (NCBI taxonomy): Bacteria > Pseudomonadati > Pseudomonadota > Betaproteobacteria > Neisseriales > Neisseriaceae > Neisseria > Neisseria sp. P0020.S003. Next base: position 137,276 of record NZ_JBQCWU010000003.1, read on the forward strand.
CGCCGACCCGGGCAATCAATACGCCGTTCCTTATTTCTCCGGTGTGAACACTTTGGCGATTACTGCGAAAGGTAAAGAGCTTTTGGGCGGCAAGCTGCCTGAAAACGGCTGGGATTTGCTGTTTAAACCTGAATACACCAATAAGCTGAAATCTTGCGGTATCGCTTTGTGGGATACTCCGAGCGAAATGTTCCCAATCTTGTTGAACTACTTGGGTAAAGATCCTAAAGGCTCGAATCCTGAAGATTTGAAAGCGGCGGCGGAAGTTTTGAAAACCATCCGTCCTGACGTGAAACGTTTCAGCCCTTCCATCATTGACGAATTGGCGCGCGGCGACATCTGCTTGGCGGCAGGTAACGGCGGCGACTTGAACTTGGCCAAAGCGCGTTCTGAAGAAGTGAAAAACAATGTCGGCATCGAAGTGTTGACTCCGAAAGGCATGGGCTTCTGGATTGAATCTTGGCTGATTCCGGCCGATGCGAAAAACGTCGTCAATGCCCACAAGTACATCAACTACACGCTGGATCCCGAAGTGGCTGCGAAAAACGGTATCGCCGTAACCTTCGCGCCGGCCAGCAAACCTGCACGCGAAAAAATGCCTGCCGAGCTGGTGAACACACGTTCTATTTTCCCGAACGAGCAAGATATGAAAGACGGTTTCGTCATGCCTCAAATGAGCGCAGATGCAAAAAAACTGTCTGTCAACTTGTGGCAGAAAATCAAAGTCGGTTCAAATTAATATTGAGCTGATTGTTTGAAGCGAAGGCCGTCTGAAATTTTTCAGACGGCCTTTTTTGATGTCCCAATTTTTATCGTTTCAAAGTCAAAGTCAATACGCCTGCGGTTACCAAGCCTAAGCCTACCCACTCCTGCGTGCTTGGCCGTTCGTCTAAGAAAACGACGGCCATCAGGGCGACTAAGACCAGGCTGAATTTGTCGACGGGTGCGACTTGCGAGGCGTTGCCCAGTTGCAGGGCTTTGAAGTAGGCGAGCCAAGAAGCGCCGGTGGCGAGGCCGGATAGGATGAGGAATGTCCAGTTACGACCAGTAAAGCCGTTCACGCCCTGCCATTTGCCGGTGTAGGTTAAAAACAGTACCAAAGCGGCGAGGATGACCAAGGTGCGGATAAAGGTGGCGAAATCCGAATCTATGCCCTGTAAACCCATTTTGGCGAAAATGGCAGTCAATGAGGCGAAGCCTGCCGATGCCAATGCCCAAAACAGCCATGCGTTGCTGCTCATGTTTTATTCCTTTGTTTCAAATTGTTGACAATATGAATCTGCTTGTTGATGAAATATCGAAATTTTCACTGCGGTTTATCTTTGGAAAACGCTATAATAGAACTAATATTCTTTTTCTTCCAGCCGTCTTTATTATATTGTTTCAGACGGCCTTTCCCTCTATCAATAAAGGAAAATCATGAGCTTCAAAACCGATGCTGAAATTGCCCAGTCTTCCACCATGCGCCCGATTGGTGAAATTGCCGCCAAGCTGGGTTTGAACGTTGACAACATCGAACCCTACGGCCATTACAAAGCTAAAATCAATCCTGCCGAGGCGTTCAAACTGCCGCAAAAACAAGGCCGTCTGATTTTGGTTACCGCCATCAACCCGACTCCGGCGGGCGAAGGCAAAACCACTGTAACCATCGGTTTGGCGGACGCGTTGCGCCACATCGGCAAAGACTCGGTGATCGCCCTGCGCGAGCCTTCTTTGGGTCCGGTGTTTGGTGTTAAAGGCGGTGCGGCAGGCGGCGGCTATGCCCAAGTTTTGCCGATGGAAGACATCAACCTGCACTTTACCGGTGACTTTCACGCCATCGGTGCGGCGAATAACTTGCTTGCCGCCATGCTCGACAACCATATCTACCAAGGCAACGAGTTGAATATTGATCCGAAACGCGTGCTGTGGCGTCGCGTGGTCGATATGAACGACCGCCAGTTGCGCAACATCATCGACGGCATGGGCAAACCCGTTGACGGCGTGATTCGTCCCGACGGCTTCGACATCACCGTCGCCTCCGAAGTCATGGCGGTATTCTGCCTCGCCAAAGACATCAGCGATTTGAAAGAGCGTTTGGGCAACATCCTCGTCGCCTACGCCAAAGACGGCAGCCCCGTTTACGCCAAAGATTTGAAAGCCCACGGCGCGATGGCGGCATTGCTCAAAGACGCCATCAAGCCTAACTTGGTGCAAACCATCGAAGGCACGCCCGCCTTCGTACACGGCGGCCCGTTCGCCAACATCGCCCACGGCTGCAACTCCGTTACCGCCACCCGTCTGGCGAAACACCTTGCCGACTACGCCGTAACCGAAGCAGGTTTCGGCGCGGATTTGGGCGCGGAAAAATTCTGCGACATCAAATGCCGTCTGGCGGATTTGAAACCTGATGCGGCTGTTGTCGTGGCCACTGTCCGCGCTTTGAAATACAACGGCGGCGTCGAGCGTGCCAACCTCGGCGAAGAAAACCTCGACGCATTGGCAAAAGGCCTGCCTAATCTGCTGAAACACATTTCCAACCTGAAAAACGTGTTCGGCCTGCCTGTGGTGGTTGCCATCAACCGCTTCGTGTCCGACTCCGATGCCGAGTTGGCCATGATTGAAAAAGCTTGTGCGGAACACGGCGTTGAAGTTTCCCTGACCGAAGTATGGGGCAAAGGCGGCGCGGGTGGCGCAGACTTGGCGCACAAAGTCGTTAACGCTATCGAAAATCAACCGAACAACTTCAATTTTGCCTACGATGTTGAGTTGAGCATTAAAGACAAAATCCGCACCATCGCCCAAAAAGTGTACGGCGCGGAAGATGTCGATTTCAGCGCGGAAGCGTCTGCCGAAATCGCTTCACTGGAAAAACTGGGCTTGGACAAAATGCCGGTCTGCATGGCGAAAACCCAATATTCTTTGAGCGACAACGCCAAACTCTTGGGCTGCCCTGAAGGCTTCCGCATTACCGTGCGCGGCATTACCGTTTCTTCCGGTGCAGGCTTCATCGTTGCATTGTGCGGCAATATGATGAAAATGCCGGGTCTGCCGAAAGTTCCGGCTGCCGAGAAAATCGATGTGGACGCAGAAGGCGTGATTCACGGCTTGTTCTGATTTAGATTGATTTTGAAATAGATAAAGGCCGTCTGAAACCGAGGTTTCAGACGGCCTTTTATGATTTAAGTGAATTTCAACCGGCTTTTTAAGAAATTGAAGAACTTGTCTATCATACCGAACATTGTATTGCGGTCTTCGCCAAACAATGAAATGCTGCGGTCTTTGCTGATTCTGTCATAAGCGGCAAAAATGGTTTTCAGCTCTTCAGTGGTTAAACGCAGTTGCTTTTCATGCAAGATTCGGCTTAAGAGGGTGACTTCTACTGGGTTTAATTCAGGGAAAAGGTGGCTGAACCACAATTCCATGGTGTATTGGACGGATCGGTTGATTTTGTCTTTTTTTTGCTTTCTTGAGCTGTGTGTATCCTGTAAGACAACAAAGACTCGGGCAGGTTGGCAAAGGTTTTGCCATGTAGGGCGCATTGCACCCACATATGGAAATCGGGCGCGGTTTCTGTTGAGGTGTAGTTTATCTTAAGGTTTTTAATGCTGTCGTGCCGCCACATGGTGGTGGGGTTGAACATGTTTTGAGCGGCAAAGGAGAGAAAGGCTTTAATATCTTTGTCGAGCAGGGGGAGGTCGCTTAAAACGGGTTCTCTTCCGGTTTGGTCGTCGAAAAAGATGGTGGCTTGGCTGCCGACAATATCGATTTCGGGGTGGCTGTCTAAAAACTGAATCTGTTTTTCAAAACGATCCAAGGCGCAAATATCGTCCGCGTCCATTCGTGCCACATATTCGACCTCTACGTCTTTGAGCATATCCATGGCAAATTGGTAGGCAAACGGCTCGCCCTTGTTTTCCGGAAGGTGGAAAACCTGCAAACGTGAATCTTTGGCTGCGTAAGCTTCGAGGATTTCGCCGGTTTTATCTGTTGAAGCATCGTTGATGGCGATGACGAAAAAGTCGCGGAATGTTTGATTCAATACCGAATCCAAGCATTCGGGCAAATAAGCTTCGGCACAATAGGCCGGCAAAATAACGGCGAGTTTCATATTTGTTTTCGATGTGTTTTGATGTGTTTTGATGTGTGGTCGGCGGAGGATTTTACTATAAATTTCCCAAAAGCTAAGGCCGTCTGAAAACTTGGCAATAAGGTTTCAGACGGCCTTAGTGTGAATCCGATATACGGATTATTTAACGATTTGGTTCAATTCGCCTTTGGCGTATTTGGTTGCCATTTTTTCCAAAGAAATCGGTTTGATTTTGTCGGCTTGGCCTTCGCAACCGAATGCGAGGTAGCGGTCAAGACAGATTTGTTTCATGGCTTCGACGGTTTTGCTCAAGTATTTGCGCGGGTCGAATTCGGATGGGTTTTCTGCCATGAAGCGGCGGATGGCACCGGTAGAGGCGAGGCGCAAGTCGGTATCGATGTTGACTTTGCGCACGCCGTGTTTGATGCCTTCGACGATTTCTTCAACCGGTACGCCGTAGGTTTCACCGATTTTGCCGCCGTGTTCGTTGATGACTTTCAGCCATTCTTGCGGAACGGAGCTGGAGCCGTGCATCACGATGTGGGTGTTCGGCAGGGCTTGGTGGATTTCTTTGATGCGGTCGATACGCAATACATCGCCTGTGGGCGGACGGGTAAATTTGTATGCGCCGTGGCTGGTGCCAACGGCAATAGCCAGGGCGTCAACGCCGGTATCTTTAACGAAACGTACGGCATCTTCAACGCTGGTCAGCATTTGGTCGTGGGAAAGTTTACCCACTGCGCCTACGCCGTCTTCCTCACCGGCTTCGCCGGTTTCCAGGTTGCCCAATACGCCGATTTCGCCTTCAACGGACACGCCGCAAGCGTGGGAGAAGTTGACCACGGTACGGGTGGCGTTGACGTTGTATTCGTAAGAAGAAGGGGTTTTGCCGTCTTCCATCAGCGAGCCGTCCATCATCACGGAGGAGAAGCCCAGTTGGATGGAGCGTTGGCACACATCAGGAGATGCGCCGTGGTCTTGGTGCATTACGACAGGGATGTGCGGGAATTCTTCGACTGCGGCCAAAATCAGATGGCGCAGGAATGGGGCACCTGCGTATTTGCGTGCGCCTGCGGATGCTTGAACGATAACGGGGGCGTTGACTTGGTCGGCCGCCTCCATGATGGCGCGCATCTGTTCGAGGTTGTTAACGTTGAATGCGGGCAGACCGTAGCTGTTTTCGGCTGCATGATCCAATAATTGGCGCATGGATACGAGTGCCATGAGGAGCTCCTGAGGTAGTGAAGGGTAAATTTATCCGATAAATTATAATGTTTTTTGAAATGAAAGACTACAAGCTGTTACATTGTTTTTATATATTAACGAACAGGGTCTCGGTTTATAATGGCGTGGTATTGAAAACGGGTGTGCAAAATGGATAGGATTTTGGTGGCCGAGTGTGATAAGCCTTTGTTTCAGACGGCCTTGACGGTGCAGGTGGGCGATGTGAACTATGGCGGCCATCTGGCGAACGATGCGGTGTTGCGTTTGTGCCATGAAGTGCGGATGCGTTGGCTTGCGGCATTGGGTTGGAGCGAAATGGATGCCGGAGGGGCAGGCCTGATTATGGCAGATGCGGCGGTGCAGTATTTGGTGCAAGGTCATCATGGCGATGAGCTGTCGGTAGAAATGGGGGCGGCGGGCGTGGCCGGAGTGGGCTTTTCTTTGCTGTACTGTATCCGCAGGATTTCAGACGGCCTTGTGTTGGCGAAAGTGCAGACAGGCATGGTGTGTTTCGATTATGGCAAGCAACGAGTTTGCCGTCTGCCTTCGGCATTGAAAACGGCATTGGAGGCCGTCTGAAATGGCGGAATCAAGCAATTTTGCGCTTCATCTTGAACGCTATCTGAAAACCTTGCTGCAACAAGGCAAGTCGGAGCATACCGTTTCCGCTTATCGGCGCGATTTGAGTGAATTGATGCACCTGTTGCCCGATAATCTTGAAAACAGCCTGCCGACGCGCCGCGATTTTGTGGCGGTATTGAAAAAGCTGTCGCAAAAGGGCTTGAGCGAAAGCAGCTTGGCGCGGAAATTGTCGGTATGGCGGCAGTATTGCAGTTGGCTGGTGCAGATAGAAGTCATGGAAAGCGACCCGACATTTAATATGAAAGCACCGCGCCTGCCCGAACGCCTGCCCAAAGCACTGCCGCAAGAACCTTTAAACCATATCCTTGACCATGCGCCTGTTGATGACGAGTTGGACGTGCGCGATAAGGCCATGTTTGAATTGATGTATGGTAGCGGTTTGCGCCTGAGCGAGATACAAGGTTTGAATCTGGACGGTATTGTTTTGGACGAAGGCTGGGTCAGTGTGAAGGGTAAAGGCGGCAAGCAACGGCAAGTGCCTTTGGTGGCTAAAAGCATTGCGGCATTGCGCGATTATTTGGCGGTGCGTATTGCCAAAGAAGGCGAGCAGGCATTGTTTACCAATAAGAACGGCGGCAGGCTGGGGCAACGTCAAATCCAAAAACGCCTGCAGGCGTGGGCAGTGCGCGTGGGCAGTGCCAGCCATATTTCACCGCACATGATGCGCCACAGCTATGCGACCCATCTTTTGCAGGCATCGGGCGATATCCGCGCTGTGCAGGAATTGTTGGGACACAGCAATCTTTCTGCTACGCAAGTTTATACGAAGCTGGACTTTGACCATTTGGCGCGCGTTTATGATGAAGCGCACCCAAGGGCGAAACGGAAAAAATAATTTGGTTTGAGTCAGGCCGTCTGAAAGAATGTTTTCAGACGGCCTGATGTCTTATTAATGGTAAAAATGTAGATGGTTTGAAACCATTTGAATTTTTATCGGTCTGATGAGGTTTCAATATTGGTCTGATGTGCGGATGGCATAAAGATTGTAAGAGACGATGGCTTCTGCAATACCGTTTATCTTTTCAGATGACCGCTTGTTTGATAATATTAGTAATGAGAGCTAATATCATATTATGATATGCAGCCTTTAAAACAGCAGGTCTATAAACTTTCTATATAAGCATTAATGCTTATTTTGACTGTAAAACGACTTGCAAACGGGAATTGTTGCTATTAACATAACGGAATTATGGATAAAAAACGAATTTTAACTCCAGCCGTCGTGACTTCCGTTGCGTTGATTCACGTCGGTTTGGTTGCACTTTTATGGCACGCGCACAAACCGCCTCCTGTCGAAATGGCGAATATTGAATTTGTCGATTTGGGCGATTTCGGCGGTGGCGACGGCAGCCCTGAAGGCGAAGGCGCACCTGCCGCCCCCGAGCCTACCCCCGAACAACCAAAACCCAAGCCGAAGCCCAAACCTAAGCCTGTCGAGCCGCCCAAACCTGTTATCAAACCTGTGGTAACGAAAAAAGAAAAAGCGGATATCGTACAGCAAAAGGAAAAACCGAAACCTATCGAGAAACCTAAGCCCGAGCCTAAGCCGGAACCTAAACCAGAGCCGAAGCCCGAGCCAAAACCTGAACCAAAACCAGAGCCGAAGGCAGAACCTAAACCATCTCCCAAAGCATCTGAACACTCAGGCAGCAAAACCGGGTCGAATACTGCTGAAAACGGTAAAGGCAACGGCGAAGGCAAAGCCTTGAGCGGAGAAGGAAAAGGCAACGGTGGCGGTACGAAAGGTACAGGTAGCGGCCGTGGCGAAGGCAGCGGATCCGGCAGCGGCGGTGCGAAAGGCGAACATGGCTCCGGTACCGGTGGCGGAGGTGGTGGCAGCGGTACAGGTGCCGGCAGCAGTAAAGGCAATCCTGCAAAAGGAACCTGCCATATTCCAAGACCTCCGTATCCTTCACTATCCACTGAAAATGGTGAAGAGGGCTTGGTTGTTTTGAAAGTCTTGGTTGGTCCCGGCGGTAAAGTGGATTCAATCAGTGTGAATAAATCAAGTGGTTATAGTCGTCTGGATAATGCAGCGCGTAAAGCCGTTAAAGATGGTAGCTGTAATGCAAGCGTTTGGACTGAATTTAAAGTACCTGTCAAATTCACGCTCGAATAAGTATCTAGGCCTAAGCTGATTGATTGGAAAATATATGCTGTTGGGAAATAATTTTAAATGACCCGATAGAAATTTTAATTTTATTTTTAACTTGGAAAAATTATGGATTTAAGTTTAGTTTTCAAATCAGGTGATGTGGTACTGATTGGTGTATTTGTCCTGATGTTGTTGATGAGTGTGGTGACTTGGAGCGTCATCGTGATTCGCTGCATCAAATACCGCAAAGCGAAAAAAGGCAATGCTCAGGTAAAAGAGTTGATGCTGAATGCGTTTACGCTGGCTGATGCCGTACAAAAAGCCAAAGCGGTAGAAGCACCGATGAGCCGTGTTGCCGATGAGTCTCTGCGCGCATACCAAAACTACCGTCAAACGACAAGCAAATCGCTGATTGACGAATTGCCTTTGAATGAATACTTGGTCGTTCACATCCGTAACAGTTTGACCCAAACCATGCGCCAGTTCGACTACGGTATGACCGCTTTGGCCTCTATCGGTGCAACCGCTCCGTTTATCGGCCTGTTGGGTACGGTTTGGGGTATTTACCATGCCCTGATCGGCATCAGCGAAAGCGGCCAAATGAGCATTGCTGCGGTAGCCGGTCCGATTGGCGAAGCTTTGGTATCGACTGCTGTCGGCCTGTTTGTAGCGATTCCGGCCGTATTGGCGTACAACTTCCTCAATCGCGGTACAAAAACCATCGCGCAAGATATGGACGCATTTGCACATGACCTGCATGTCCGCTTTCTGAACCAAAAGGATTAAACCATGGCTTTCGGATCAATGAATTCCGGCGATGATGCGCCGATGTCGGATATCAACGTTACACCTTTGGTGGACGTGATGCTGGTGTTGCTGATTGTATTTATGATTACCATGCCGGTACTGACCCACTCGATTCCTTTGGAGTTGCCGACTGCTTCGGAAAAAGCGGCGAAAGAGGATAAGCAACAGCCTAAAGATCCTTTGCGTTTGAGTATTGATGCCAGTGGTGCTTATGTCGTTGGCGGCGATTCGGATACCAAAGTGGATTTGGCAACGGTAACCGCCAAGCTGAAAGAGGCTAAAGCGAAAAACGAAGATGTGATTGTGGCGATTGCGGCGGATAAAGCGGTTGAATACGATTATGTCAACCAAGCCCTGCAAGCGGCGCGCGAAGCCGGTATCAGCAAAATCGGTTTTGTAACGGAAACCAAAGCGCAATAATCTTTTGAACACAGTAAAAGGCCGTCTGAAATTTGAGTAAAGTTTCAGACGGCCTTTTGTTGTATTTGGTAACTATATGTCCAGGCTGTATAATTAGCGGATTAAATTCAATAACGACAATACAGGAACCGCCATGACAGAAACCATCGAACGCGACAGTATGCAATACGATGTCGTGATTGTCGGCGCAGGCCCGTCGGGTTTGTCCGCCGCCATCAAACTCAAGCAGCTTGCCGAAAAGAATGGACGCGAAATCAGCGTTTGTGTGGTGGAGAAAGGTTCGGAGGCCGGTGCCCACTCGCTTGCCGGTGCTATCATCGATCCGATTTCTTTGAATGAGCTGATTCCTGATTGGAAAGAAAAAGGCGCGCCGCTGACACGCACAGTGACGAAAGACAGGGTTGTGTTCCTGACCAAGAAAAAAGCGTTCAACCTGCCGATTACCCCTAATTTCGACAACCATGCGAATTACATTGCCAGCTTGGGCGAAGTTGTCCGCTGGTTGGCAGAGCAGGCGGAAAATTTAGGCGTGGAAATTTATCCGGGCTTTGCCGCTGCCGAAGTGCTTTATCACGAAGACGGTTCGGTCAAAGGCATTGCGACCGGCAATATGGGCGTGGGTAAAGACGGCAAACCGACCGATTCATTCCAGCTAGGCATGGAGCTTTGGGCGCAGCAAACCATATTTGCCGAAGGCTGTCGCGGCTCGCTTTCCAAGCAAGTCATTGAACAATTCAAGCTCGACCAAAACAGCGAGCCGCAAACTTACGGCTTGGGCATTAAAGAAATTTGGGAAGTGCCGTCTGAAAAACATCAGCCCGGTTTGGTCATGCACAGCGCAGGCTGGCCGTTGGACAGCAAAACCTACGGTGGCTCGTTTATTTATCACTTTGACGAAAACAAAGTCGCTGTCGGCTTTGTGGTCGGCTTGGATTATCAAAACCCTTATCTGTCGCCGTTTGAAGAGTTCCAACGTTTCAAAACCCATCCCGAAATCCGCAAAACCTTCGAAGGCGGTCGCCGTATCGCTTATGGTGCGCGTTCGCTGATTGAAGGCGGTTTGCAAAGCCTGCCGAAACTCTCGTTCAGAGGCGGCGTTTTGGTCGGCGATGCCGCAGGTTTCCTGAATATGCCGCGCATCAAAGGCATCCATACGGCCATGAAATCCGCCATGCTTGCCGCAGAAGCCGTGTTCCCTTTGTTGGAAAACCTCGAAGAAGTGGAGGGTTTCGACAGCGGCAAAGAGGCGGCGGATTATCAGCAACGGTTTGAACAAAGCTGGCTGTATCAAGAGCTTTACGCCGCGCGCAATGTCCGTCCGTCATTCAAATGGGGCGTTTACCTCGGCTCAATCTATACCGGCATCGACCAAATGATTTTCAGAGGCAAAGCCCCTTGGACTTTGAAACATCACGGCAAAGACAACGAGCAGCTCAAAAAAGCAGCCGAATGCAAGCCGATTGATTATCCGAAGCCCGACGGCGTTTTGACCTTCGACCGTTTGAGCAGCGTTTTCCTTGCCAACCTTGCGCACGAAGAAAACCAGCCCGACCATTTGGTGCTGAAAAATCCTCAGGTCATGATAGACGTAAACTACAAAGAATATGCCTCGCCCGAAACCCGCTATTGTCCGGCCGGCGTATATGAAATCGTCGAAGAAAACGGCAGCCCGCGTCTGCAAATCAATGCCGCCAACTGCGTTCACTGCAAAACGTGCGACATCAAAGACCCGACGCAAAACATCACTTGGATTTGTCCCGAAGGCGCGAGCGGACCGAATTACGGCGGAATGTAATTTACTGTTTTGAAGTCAAAACCTAAAGGCCGTCTGAAAAGTTTCAGACGGCCTCTATCCTATTATTTCATCAATGGAAGCATTATGAACACGCACATTTGGCAGGCAGGCCGATTTGAAATCGCCTTAGACAAACCGAAAATCATGGGCATCGTCAATCTGACCCCCGATTCATTTTCCGATGGCGGCACCTATTCGCAAAATGTCCAAATAGCATTGGCACATGCCGAGCAGCTGCTGAAAGACGGTGCGGATATTCTCGATATCGGCGGAGAATCTACGCGCCCGGGTTCGGATGATGTTTCTCTCGAAGAAGAATGGGCCAGGGTGCAGCCAGTTTTGGTGGAAGTCGCCAAGTGGAATGTTCCCGTCAGCTTGGACACGCGCCGCACGGCGATTATGGAAAAAGCCTTGGCGCAAGGCGGCGTCGATATTATCAACGATGTTGCCGCATTGAGTGATGAAGGCGCAGTCGCATTGCTGGCGCAACAGCCGAAGACAGGCGTGTGCCTCATGCACATGCAGGGTTTGCCCAAAACCATGCAGCTGAATCCGCAATATCAAGATGTCGTCGAAGAAGTCGCGCGTTATTTGAAAGCACGTGCGGCAGAATGCGTTCAAGCAGGCATTGCCCCTGAACGCATCACGCTAGACCCCGGCTTCGGTTTCGGCAAAAACCTGCAACACAACATCACCCTGATAAAACATTTGCCTGAGTTGATGGGCGCAACCGGATTTCCCCTTCTGATTGGCGTATCGCGCAAACGTATGATTGGCGAGCTGACAGGCGAACAAGATGCTGCCAAACGCGTACACGGCAGCGTCGCAGCCGCTTTGGCCACAGTGGCTAGAGGCGCGCAAATCATCCGTGTTCACGATGTCAAAGCAACATCGGACGCTTTGAAAGTTTGGGAAGCATTGGGCGTATCGGCATAATGCCCGAATAGAAAACCAACAGGCCGTCTGAAACATTTGCCCGGCATCTTGAATAAGCAACAAGTTATGCTATAATCCGCTTCTACTCTTGACGGGTCTGTAGCTCAGGGGTTAGAGCAGGGGACTCATAATCCCTTGGTCGTGGGTTCGAAACCCACCGGACCCACCAAATATTAAAAATGCCCGAGGCTTTTGGCTTCGGGCATTTTTGTATTTATTGATTTGTGAAGGGTTGGAATATAATGTGAACAACAGCATAAAAATCAACCTATAAAATGGATACAAAAGGTTAAAGCACATTTAGGGAATGCTTTTTTAGGCCGAAATGGGCTTATCACATTGACATCTTTATAGTTGTTGAGGGTAAATTTGATTTTGATTATCAGCCGCCTGAGCCGGGATTGGTATATAACGTTCCCAATTTTGTATTGGAAAAAGACCGTTACGTTGATTGGGAAGATACTTGGCGTACTTTTTAATTAGGAAATAAGTAAATGGCGAGCAGTTACTTTTTGCTTGCTCTGGTCGATATCTTTCTATTATTTTAAAATTAACAATGCTGTTTGAAAATCTTAATTTCAGACGGCATTTTTTATTTTTCCGAGTAATACCACCCTCTATATTGAGAGGCTGATGATTATTTTGATATAGCCGGACTGTTTTTCAGACGGCCTGAAGACTTAATCAACCATTCTGCGTATTTCGTTGATCGGGATACGCGGGGTATAGAGTATGTCGTAGGTTGGTTTGTCCAAAAGATCTTGCAGGGAGTATTGATCTAAATGGTTGAAGAAGGCTTTGATGGCGCCGGTAATGATGCCGGTCAGTCGGCAGGATGGGGTAATGAGGCATTCGTTGTTATCGCCCATGCATTCGACAACCTGCATCGGCTCAAGATGGCGGACGACTGCGCCGATGTTGATTTTTTCTGGAACATCCGCCAAGCGCAAACCGCCACCTTTGCCGCGCACGCTGACCAGAAATCCGCCTTTGACTAATGAGGTAACCACTTTCATCAAATGGCTTTTGGAAATATTGTAAGTCTCGGCAATGGTGCTGATATTGACGAGGGTGTCATCATTGATGGCGGTATAAACCAATACGCGCAATCCGTAATCGGTATGTTGGGTCAGATACATGGCTGGCTCTTTAGATATTTTTATTATATGTCAAAAGCGTAGTACTTGGAGAGGGGCCGTTTGACTTTATGTGGGGTTGGGTTTCATAATATCTGAAACATTTGAATTAATCCAGTTTGATAGACTGTTGCCATTATAACGAACTTATGAAACCCTTGAAACGCCACCCTGCATTAATAGAACTTTCCCGTGAGCATCATGGCTCGCTGTCGTTGTGCGTCCGTCTCCTGCGTACGCCGGAGCAAAACCATCAAGCGGAGCTGGATTCTCATTTTGTGGAGCTTGAGCCACATTTTTTGGAGGAGGAAACCATGTTTGCGCCGTATTGGGATAAGGTTGATCCGGCGTTGAGGCAGCGTTTTGAAGGCGATCATGCCAAGCTGCGTGCGATGATGGCTCATCCTGAATATATGAATGAATCATGGAATAAGGATTTTGCGGTAACTTTGCGCGATCATGCGCGTTTTGAGGAACGTGAGCTTTTTCCTGCGATTGAACCTTTTTTGCCTTTGCCTGAAAATGTGTAATAGGGAAGGGAATCGATGGCCGTCTGAAAAGTTTCAGACGGCCTCTGTTGCTGTCTTATGATGATATAAAAATTGAAGGAACCACCATGAACGATTTGTTCAAACATCCTGTGTGGGCAATGGCCTTCCGCCCGTTTTACTCGTTGGCGGCTTTGTATGGCGCATTGTCTATATTGCTTTGGGGCTTCGGCTATCAGGGTACGCCTGAATTGCCGGGTTTGTATTGGCATGCCCATGAAATGATTTGGGGCTACGCCGGATTGGTTGTCATTGCATTCTTGCTGACCGCGGTGGCAACTTGGACTGGCCAGCCGCCTACACGTGGTAAAGCGTTGGCAGGTTTGACTGCATTTTGGCTGCTTGCGCGTTTGTGTGCGTTTATTCCCGGCTGGGGTGCTACGGCAAGCGGTATATTCGGTACGATCTTTTTCTGGTATGGCGCGGTGTGTATGGCTTTGCCGGTAATCCGTTCTCAAAACAAGCGCAACTATGTTGCCGTATTTGCTATTTTTGTTTTAGGTGGCACCCATTTCGCGTTCCATATGAAAATGCAGCCGTTTGATGCCATCGCGCTGATGACCGGTTTGCAATCCGGTTTGATTATGGTGGCCGGTTTTATCGGTTTGATCGGTATGCGGATTATCTCGTTCTTTACGTCCAAACGTTTGAACGTACCGCAAATTCCCAGCCCTCAATGGGTCGCGCACGCATCGCTTTGGCTGCCTATGCTGACTGCTATGATGATGGCTCATAACATATTGCCGGAATTGGCTGCTTTGTTCTCTATTGCTGCCGGTGTGATTTTTACCGTGCAGGTGTACCGCTGGTGGTATAAAGCCGTACTGAAAGAGCCTATGCTTTGGATTTTGTTTGCCGGCTATCTGTTTACAGGCTTGGGCTTGATCGCGGTTGGTCTTTCTTATTGGATTTCAAGTTTCCTGAATTTGGGTGTGCACCTCATCGGCGTTGGCGGTATCGGCGTACTGACTTTGGGTATGATGGCGCGAACTGCGCTTGGCCATACCGGCAACTCTATTTATCCGCCGCCTAAAGTGGTTCCTGTCGCCTTTTGGCTGATGATTGCCGCAACGGTTATCCGTGTTTTGGCTACCTTTGTGAGCGGTACGGCATACATACACAGTATCCGTTGCTCCGCCGCTTTGTTTGCCGTGTCTCTGCTATTGTACGCATGGAAATATATTCCTTGGTTGATCCGTCCGCGTTCGGATGGTCGTCCGGGTTAACGGTTTGGCAAAATGAAAAGGCCGTCTGAAAAGTTTCAGACGGCCTTATTTATTGATAATAAAAAAAGCCTTTCAAAGTATGAAAGGCTTTTATTGAAACTGTGGCCTCGCCAACAGGAATCGAACCTGTATTTTACGCTTAGGAGGCATACGTTCTATCCGTTGAACTATGGCGAGGCGTTAAAGGAGGGGATTTTAAACCTTTCCGGCAACAAAAGACAATAAGCCGGCGGCAATCAGAGGGCCGACCGGAATACCGCCGACAAAGGCAACACCGATGACAGTACCGATTAATAATCCGGTTACCAAAACAGGCTGTTCGCTCATCAATGGAACGCCGCGTCCGGCAAGCCAAGCGACGAAGATGCCGATAAGGACGGCGGCAATCATTTTGAAATTGAGAAACTCAGACAGCGGCGGAATCTGTATTTTGCCTGAAACCAGCGGACTCAATACGCCGATGGTCAGCATAATGATGCCCACTTGCAAGCCGTGTTTTTCCACGAAGGGGATGTATTGCGACAAAGCGGTTTGCTGCATCAACAATAAGACGGCCGCCGAAATTGTAATCGAGTTGTTGTTGCTGACAACGCCTAAAAAAATCAGCGTAACCAGAAACAAAGGGACAAAACTGAAGTTCATCGGATTAAGATACTCGAGCCAAGGATTCTTTTGCCAGTTGAATCATGGCTTCTTTGACTTCGCTGTCAGGCAACACGTCCAATGAAGCGATGGCTTTGTCAACGGCTTTTTTTGCCTCGGAAATTGAATACGGCAAAGCGTCGGAGTTGACGACAAAGTCGTGGATTTTTTCAAAATAGCTGCGATCGGCATTTTCCAAAGCGTGGCGCACATCGTTTGCGGCCTGCTCGGAGCCGTTTCTCATCAAGTAAATCAATGGCAGGGTAGGTTTGCCTTCTGCCAAATCGTCGCCGACGTTTTTGCCGATTTCTTCGGTTTCGCCAGAGTAGTCCAATACATCGTCAATGATTTGGAAAGCCGTACCGACGTACATACCGTAGTCTTTCAAGGCTTGCTCGTGTTCGGGGGAAGCCTTGCCCAAAATTGCGCCGACTTGCGCGGCCGCTTCAAACAGTTTTGCTGTTTTGTATTGGATAACTTGGACGTATTGCTCTTCGGTAATATCGGTATTGCCGATGTTCATCAGCTGCATGACTTCGCCTTCGGCGATGATGTTGGTCGCGTCTGCCATCACTTCCAAAATACGCATGCTGCCCGAACCAACCATCAGTTGGAAAGCGCGTGTATATAGGAAGTCGCCGACCAAAACAGCCGCCGCGTTGCCGAAGAGGTTGTTTGCTGTTTTACGGCCGCGGCGCAAATCGCTTTCATCGACGACATCGTCGTGCAGGAGGGTAGAGGTATGGATGAATTCCACCATTGCTGCCAGCGAGTACAGTTTTTTATCGTCATGCCCGACTGCTTTGCCTGCCAAAATGGTAATAATCGGACGCAGGCGCTTACCGCCCGCGCTGATGATGTATGTGCCGATTTGCGAAATCAGTGCAACATCGGATTGAACAGCTTGGTTGATGACCGCATTAACTTTGGCAAGGTCATTGGGCAGGTGGCGTTGGAAGTAAGGCAGGTTTTCGAGCATAAAACATTCTCTGTTGATAAAAAGGAGCGGGGCTCCAATGAATCTGTTTAAACCCGTACATTCGGTCGGGGTAATAACGTTGCATAAAGATATCAGCAATCCAGCGCGTGATTATATCAGTTAAAAAGCATGCAACATATCTTTCAGACGGCCTTTTCACTTGTAAATAAAATAAATTTTGACAAAACAGGCAAATAGAAATAGAATAGCTCGTTTCGCACATGGTGTGCGGAAAGTTAACCTAATTCTCATGGAGTTGAGTATGTACGCGGTCGTAAAAACCGGCGGTAAACAATATAAAGTTTCCGTTGGCGAAAAATTGAAAGTAGAACAGATACCAGCCGAACTCGACAGCCAAATCGAACTGACTGAAGTTTTGATGATTGCTGACGGCGAATCTGTAAAAGTAGGCGCACCTTTTATCGAAGGCGCAAAAGTAACAGCTAAAGTCGTTGCTCATGGTCGTGGCGAGAAAGTACGCATTTTCAAAATGCGTCGTCGCAAACACTACCAAAAACACCAAGGCCATCGCCAAAATTTCACCCAAATCGAAATCGTGGCAATCGCCTAATTTCAAGTAAGTTCAGGAGTATTACAAATGGCAAGTAAAAAAGCAGGCGGTAGCACCCGCAACGGTCGCGATTCAGAAGCCAAACGCTTGGGTGTTAAAGCCTACGGCAACGAGCTGATTCCGGCAGGCTCTATCATCGTTCGTCAACGTGGTACTAAATTCCACGCAGGTGACAACGTTGGCATGGGCAAAGACCACACTTTGTTTGCTAAAGTCGACGGTTACGTTGAATTCAAAACCAAAGGCGCGCTGAACCGTAAAACCGTCAGCATCCGTCCTTACACCGGTTCTGAAGAATAATCGTTTTACGATTGAAAGCCGCATTCCTTTTCGGAATGCGGTTTTGTTTTTGTTTATTTGACTGTTTATCCGTTTGATAAAATCTGTATGTCGTGAAGCTTGATTTATATTAAGGCCAAAGTAAAAACGTGCTTACAATCGATGGCCTTTGTTTTATTCTATCGACTCTTTCTATATAATCTATCAAATGCCTTTGATTTGCCCTCCTGTAGCTAAACACAGTAAACTTAAGGCCGTCTGAAAAAATCCGTATCAGTTGAATACAAGGAATTCCTCCCATGAGCTTACACAGTGATATTCTCGTCGTCGGCGCAGGCCCTGCCGGATTAAGTTTTGCCGCAGAGTTGGCCGGAAGCGGTTTGAACATAACCCTGATTGAAAGAAGTCCTTTAGAAGTGTTGCAAAATCCGCCGTATGACGGCCGTGAAATCGCACTGACGCATCTGTCGCGTGAAATCATGCAGCGATTGGGTATGTGGGATTTGATTCCAAAAGACGAAATTTATCCTTTGCGCGATGCTAAAGTGTTGAACGGTCATTCCGATTACCAGCTCCACTTCCCGCAACCGACTCAGGCGCGCGGCGAGCCTGCGGACTGCTTGGGCTATTTGATCTCCAACCACAATATCCGCAAAGCCGCTTATGAAGTCGTGTCCAAATTGGACAACGTCAAAATCCTGACCGGCACCAATGTTAAAGAAGTTAAAACTTCTGACAATGAGGCGCAAGTTATTTTGGAAAGCGGCGAAGTATTGACCGGCCGTCTGTTGTTGGCCGCCGATAGTCGCTTCTCGCAAACGCGCCGTCAACTGGGCATTTCTTCAGATATGCACGATTACAGCCGCACCATGTTTGTGTGCCGCATGAAGCATACTCTGTCCAACCTGCATACCGCATATGAATGCTTCCACTACGGCCGCACCATTGCGTTACTGCCTTTGGAAGAACACTTGACCAATACCGTGATTACGGTGGACAGCGATAAAGCCGAAACGATTAAAAATATGTCGCCGGAAGAGTTGGCAGCCAGCGTGAAAGAGCAACTCAAAGGCCGTTTGGGCGATATGGAATTGGTCAGCACCATTCACAATTATCCTTTGGTCGGCATGATTGCCCAACGTTTCTATGGCAAACGCAGCGCGTTGATCGGCGATGCCGCAGTCGGTATGCATCCGGTTACTGCGCACGGTTTCAACTTGGGTCTGGCAAGTGCCGATCTTTTGGCTAAATTGGTTCTCGAAGCCGAGCAACGCGGTCAGGATATTGGTGCGAAGAGTCTGCTGGAAAAATACAGCACCAAGCATATGTTCCATGCCCATCCGATTTACCACGGCACTAATATGCTGCTGAAACTCTTTACCAATGAAACTGCTCCGGCAAAACTGCTGCGCGGTTTGGTATTGCGTGCAAGTAATAACTTCCCACCGCTGAAAAAACTGATTACCAAACAATTGACCGGTTAATTGTTTAAAACATAAAAGGCCGTCTGAACGATTAAAGTTTCAGACGGCCTTGTTTTTTATCTACTGCTTATTTGGCTAAAACTGATTCGGGCATTTCTTGACAGACGTTTAAGGAAGTCAGCTTTTTGGTCAAGATGCTCAATACGATGCCGTAGGCAGGCAGGAAGAAGAGGGTGCAGATGGCGAGTTTGAACAGATAATCGACAAATGCGATGCCCTGCCAATTTGCCGCCATAAATTCATCGTTGCTTGCATAAAAGGCAACGGCGAAAAACACCAGCGTGTCCAAAGCGTTGCCGACTACGGTGGAAGCGGTAGGGGCAACCCACCATGATTTCAGACGGCGTAATCTGTTGAACACAAAAATATCGAGGATTTGCCCAAGCGCATAGGCGGAAAAGCTGGCCAATGCGATACGGCCGACGAAGGTGTTAAATTCAGTTAAAGATGCCCAGCCTGTCCAGTTGCCCTCATGAAAGAGGACGGAGAAGACGTAAGAGAGCAGCAGGGCAGGGAACATCACCCAAAAAATAATCCGTCTCGCCAACGGCGCGCCGAAAATGCGCACGGTCAGGTCGGTAGCGAGGAAGATAAAGGGAAAGGAAAATGCGCCCCAAGTGGTAAAGATACCGAAAATTTGAAAGGGGAACTGCACCAGATAGTTGCTGGCGGCAATAATAAAAATATGGAAAAGCACCAGCCAGAAGAGCGCTTTCTTCTGCTGTGCGGCAGTAAATTTGTACATGAGAATCTTTCGGAAGTTTTTCAGACGGCATGAAGCCTTGCAAGATTGTGCAATAGAGAAAATCTTGCAATGAAAGGGCGTAATGAAAGGGCGTTAGGCCGTCTGAATAGGATTATTGTGCATCGTGCTCAAACAGGCGTTTGCGTGCCAAAGCTTCAAACTCTGTGCCTGCTTTGCCGTAGTTGGCAAACGGGTGAATGGCGATGCCGCCGCGCGGTGTGAATTCGCCGAATACTTCGATGTATTTCGGATCCATCAGGGCGATGAGGTCTTTCATGATGATGTTGACGCAGTCTTCATGGAAGTCGCCGTGGTTACGGAAGCTGAAGAGATAGAGTTTCAGGGATTTGCTTTCCACCATTTTGATATGGGGGATGTAGCGGATGTAGATGGTGGCAAAGTCGGGCTGGCCGGTCATCGGGCAGAGGCTGGTGAACTCGGGGCAGACGAATTTGACGAAATAGTCGTTGTCGGGATGTTTGTTGTCGAACGCTTCCAAAATTTCAGGCGCGTATTCGCTCGGGTATTGGGTTTTCTGGTTGCCCAAAAGGGAGATGCCTTGCAGCTCTTCGTTGTTGCGGGACATGAGGTTTCCTTAGTTTTTTAATGTGGGAGGTTTTCGAACCACGGGGTGCGGATTGTAATATAAATTGCATGGCTTGTGCGGATTTTATAGCGATGAATCAGCAAGATAGGTTTCAGACGGCCTGTTTTGTATTTTATGAAACCTGTTTTCCGCTTTACAATAGCAGCCAATCAACAGGCCGTCTGAAAGTATTTGTATGTCTTTAGCCCAACCCAAACGTATTCTGATCATCAAATTGCGCCATCATAGCGATGTGCTTTTGAGCACGCCGGTGGTCGATGCGCTGAAAACCTGTTTCCCCGATTGCGAAATCGATATGCTGGTGTACGCCGGTACGGGGCAGCTGATTGCCGATAATCCGCAGATTGCGCAGATTTTTACCATTGATCGAAATTGGAAGAAGCTGGGTGTATTCAAGCAGTTGGCGTGTGAGAAAAATCTTTTGTCTAAGCTGAAGGTGCGCGATTATGACTGGGCTTTCAACCTGTCCGACCAATGGCGCGCGGCAATAATCGCCAAACTGTGCGCCCGTTGCAGCGTGGGTTTGGACTGCATCAAGCGCGACGGTTTCTGGTGGCGTTTCTGTCATGATTTTATCAACCATGAGCTTGATACCAGCCATCATATCGTTGAAAACCAGTTGAATATCCTTGTGCCGCTTATCCAGCCGGAAGACGTAGCCGATGCCAAAGTGCGCCTTTGGGTGGCGCAAGATGCAAGGGAAAGCATGCGGCAGAAATTGCGTGAGCAGGGTTGGAGCGGTGAAGATTATGTGTTGCTGCACCCGGGGGCGCGTTGGCATTTCAAATGTTGGGAAGACGGCAAAAACGCCGCTATCGTACAGCTTCTGCTCAACAGCGGACAGAATGTCGTATTGACTGCTTCTCCCAACACTGTCGAGCAATACATGCTTCAGGAAATTATAGGCCGTCTGAATATTCCGGAAGGCAGAAAAGTATATGTGCTGTCCGGATGCTTGAGTCTGCGTGAATTGGCGGCGGCCATTGAGGGCGCCAAGCTGTTTGTCGGTGTCGATTCCGCACCGATGCACATCGCCGCAGCTTTGGATAAATCGCAAATCGCTTTGTTTGGCGCGTCATGGGTGGATAAATGGCGTCCGTATTCCGAAGAGGCCGAAGTCATTTATGCCGGCGATTATGCCGAATTGCCTCACCCCGACAGTATCGATACCAACGATCCGACACGTTTGTTGAAAGCGATTCCGTTGCAGGATGTATGGGACAGAATTTCGGCCAAATTGGAGGCGTTGGAGGCTTAAAACCGCTTACCACGATCCGTTAAACGTTTTAGCCTTGCGCCAAAATGCCCATTTGGAACGGCGGCCGATTTCCAGCGTGCCGCCGTTTTCGCCGTCTGTGGCAATGCACACGGTTTTCAGACGGCCTGAAGCGAGTGCGTCCCATAAAGGTGCAAACCAACGATTTTCCCAGCTTTCCAAAATATCTTTGTATGCCCAAACATCGCCTGTTTGTAAGGTGGAAACCAAGTCGTCCAAAAAGATAAGGCCGTCTGAAACCGTGTTGCCTGTTTCTTGAACCATCTCAAACCAAGCCTTCAAATCATATGGCGCATCGAGTTTGGGCTTATCCGAAAAACGCGCCCATGCGCTGTCTGAAGCGACGATATCCGCAGACTGTGTACCGTCCGCATCATTCCACAGCCACAAACCGTTGATTTCCGGCAATCCTTGTTGTTCACGCGCTTGGTTAATCGGATGCGTGTGGAGAAACATTTGGATTTCCGTCTGCATGGCTAACCAAGACACCGCATCTTTGCCGTGTGCCTGACCGTCCATTTCCAGCTGCCCGCACACATCCAAAACACATTCCGCACCCCAATCTTCAATCTTCGGCATACTGAGCAGCCACATGCTTTCGCAAAGCGGCTCGAATTGCCAACCTTTCTCTTGATAAAATGCCGACAAATCCGTGCATAACCGTTGCGCCTCCTCTTTTTGGATGCCGATAAACTCGCCGCTGATAATGTTGACATGGTGCATGCCCATTTGTTGCCAAACCGGAGAGGCAAAAGCGGCCGTGCGTTTTTGGCTTGTGTGGCGTAAACGTTGCACTTGGGTAATGAGGCTGCCGCTCCACAAATGGCGGCCGTAAAATTCAGACGGCCTGAGTGTTTCTTTGCGTAATATGCCGTAACGCAAAAGACGGTTAAAAGCAGGTAAGGCAAGCGCAGGAACGGATTCGTCGGCAAAACGGTTGAGCGAGGGGAGGGCGAGGGTCAACTTCATAAGCGCAAATAGATAGGAAAACCGTTATTTTACGCGACAAATGATGCGTTTCGGAACCTTGCCCTCACGCTCTGAAAAAGAGCCGTTCAGACGGCCGGTTTGGAAAAAACGGGCTGCCATGCTAGAATGCGTGGCGTAAATTTCAGAAAAACAGGGTGTAAATCAACACAATAGCCCTGATAATAACGTCAATCTCAAACACGACCTCATTCATTCCGAATGAAAACTTGATTTTCAGATCGGAAAAAAGACTCAAAGTCCTTTATCCCCAAAACTGTTTAAACCAGCAGGCGGTCGCGGCAGGCCGGATGTGCCGGCATTCTGCAAACTTTAAAAAACAGACCGCCCCATTAAGGATAACGCGTGATTAAAAACAAATATTCCACTCGATTCAAAGCAACCCTCTTAGCGTTTCTGCTGCCGGCTTCAGGCATCATGACCGCATACGCCATTACCGACCCTCAACCAGCACATACCGATTTCAAAGTCGAGCGTATTTCCGAAGAGCTGCCTGCCGTTTATGTGGAAACCAATACCTATCAATCCAGCTATTGGGTGCAAGAAGTTGTCCAAGCCGGTGACTCTTTGGCAGACGTTTTGACGCGCATGGGTGTCAACCAAGAAGACATCAAGCAAATCATGGCGAAAAACAATGCCAACCTCGACATGAAAAACCTGCGGACCAACCAATCCGTCAATATCCGCATCGACTCTTCAGGCCAAGTGACCGACGTTCAATTCTTTACCGATGAAGAATTGGAACGCAACTTGGTCGCTTTGGAAAAAGTCAAAGGCAAATGGCGCATCTCCAATGCCGAAATCGACATGAAAACCATGCCGACCCTGCGTTCCGTGAAAATCCGCACTTCCGCCATCGGTGATATGCTCCGTGCCGAAATCCCTTCCGAAGTGTATATCCAGCTCAAAGAAATCTTTGCCGATTCGTTCAATATGAGCGACTTGGGCGAAGGCGATACCGTGCGTCTTTTGTACAACAGCATGTATTTCCGCGGCCAGCAAATGGCGGTCGGCGATATTTTGGCGGCTGAAGTGGTTAAAGACGGCAAAACCTACCAAGCCTATTATTACAGCCAAGGCAAAGGCGACGAAGAAAGCGGTAGCTACTACGACCAAAACGGTAAGTCCCTGCAACAAAAAGCAGGCTTTAATACCGAGCCTGTTGCATACACGCGCATTTCTTCCCCGTTTGGCTACCGTGTCCACCCAGTTCTGCATACCGTCCGTATGCACACCGGTATCGACTATGCCGCGCCGACCGGCACCCCGATTAAGGCTGCCGCCGACGGCGAAGTAATTTTCAAAGGTTGGAAAGGAGGCTACGGCAATACCGTGATGATTCGCCATGCCAACGGCGTGGAGACCCTGTACGGCCACATGAGCGCGTTCAGCCCTGCCGACGGCAGAGTCCGTGCCGGCGAAGTGATTGGTTTTGTCGGTACAACCGGCCGTTCGACCGGTCCGCACCTGCACTACGAAGCACGTGTCAACGGCCAGCCGGTCAACCCGACTACCGTCGCCCTGCCGACGCCGAAATTGACCCCGACCAATATGGCCGCGTTCCGCAAACAGCAAAAAGATGCCAGCACGATGTTGTCTGCCATCCGTTCTTTGCCGGTTTCCGTAGCGCAGTTGGATTAAATAAGATAAAGGCCGTCTGAATAAGGTTTCTTTCAGACGGCCTTTCCTAATTAAAATTGATACCCTCATCAAGCCCGCGTTTACTCAGAGAAAACTTATGTCTGCTTATCAGCCCATTATCCAATCCCTGCTTGATACCGACCTGTACAAATTCACCATGCTGCAAGTCGTGTTGCACCAATTCCCGCAAACCCACAGCCTCTATGAATTCCGCTGCCGAAACAAAGAGATGGTGTATCCGCTGGCCGATATTCAAGAAGATTTGGAACGCGAACTTGACTCCCTGTGCCAGCTGCGCTTTACCCATGACGAACTCGACTATCTGCGCAGCCTACGCTTTATCAAAAGCGACTTTGTCGATTATCTCGAACTTTTCCAACTCCAACGCCGCTTCGTTCAAGTCAGTCCTGACGATCAAGGCCGTCTGAACATCCGCATCGAAGGCCCAATGATACAGGCGATGTTCTTCGAGATTTTCATTCTTGCCATCGTCAACGAACTCTATTTCCGCCGCTTGGAAACGCCTGCCGTCATTGAAGAAGGCGAGCGCCGTTTGCGGGCCAAAGCACAACAGCTGAAAGAAATTGCAGCTACACAAAATCCGAATGATCCGCCGTTCCTTATTTCCGATTTCGGTACGCGCCGCCGCTACACCCTTGCATGGCAGGAACACGTTATCCGCACCTTATTAGAAGCCGCTCCCGACATTGTGCGCGGTACCAGCAATGTTTATCTGGCCAAAAAAATCGGCATTACACCAATCGGCACCATGGCGCACGAGTTCCTCCAAGCCTTCCAAGCCTTGGACGTACGTTTGCGCAATTTCCAAAAAGCCGCGCTGGAAAGCTGGGTACACGAATATCGCGGCGACCTCGGTATCGCACTGACCGACGTGGTCGGCATGGATGCCTTCTTGCGCGACTTCGATCTGTACTTCGCCAAACTCTTCGACGGCCTACGCCACGACAGCGGCGATCCTTATGTCTGGGGCGACAAAGCCTACGAGCATTACAAAAAACTCAAAATCGACAGCCGCACCAAAATGCTGACCTTTTCAGACGGCCTCGATATTGAGCGTTCATGGGCGTTGCACCAATACTTCAAAGACCGTTTTAAAACCAGTTTCGGTATCGGTACCAACTTAACCAACGATTTGGGACACACGCCTTTGAACATTGTCTTGAAGCTCGTCGAGTGTAACGGCCAATCCGTTGCCAAGCTCTCCGACTCCCCGGGCAAAACCATGACCACCAACAACACCTTCCTCGCTTACCTGCGCCAAGTGTTTGATGTACCAGAGCCGGAAGAGAAAGCCTAAAAACAAAGGCCGTCTGAAATATTCAGACGGCCTTTTTGATTAATCCATATCGCTTTCAGGTAATTCTGCCGAACCCATGCGGCGTAAGATGATATTGGTTTTGTTGTGCATCCGTTTGCTCTTAGGGTGGTCTGCGTAAAACAGCGGAGCCGGAACGCGCGCCGTGAGTTTGGCGGCTTGTTGGCGGGTGAGGGCGGAGGCAGGTTTTTTGTAGAAATACTGGGATGCCGCTTCCGCGCCGAATACGCCGTAGTGCCATTCGATTGAGTTCAGATACAGCTCAAAAATGCGGTCTTTGTCGGTAACGGCTTCCATCATCGCGGTAATCGCCGCTTCTTCGCCTTTGCGGATGTAGCTTCGGCTTTCGTTGAGAAACAGGTTTTTCGCCAGCTGCTGGCTGATGGTCGAACCGCCAGCTTTGACTTCGCCGCTTTGCTTATTGCGTTTCATGGCGTATTTGATGCCGTTCCAGTCAAAGCCGCTGTGTTCGGCAAAGTTGGCGTCTTCGGAAGCAATCAGGGCTTTTTTGAGGTTGACGGAAATTTGGTCGTAAGGCACCCAGCGGTAATCCAGCTCGACATCGCGGCCTTCTTTTGCAAACTGGCTCATGCGCATAGACATGAAGGCGGTTTTGCTGGGCGCGACGGCGCGGTAGGTAATGATGTTGCCGTACACATAAGCGTTGAAGAAAATGAAGATACCGATGGGCAGGGCAATCAGCCATTTGATGATGCGGAACATGGTTACAGGGCTTTCATGTATTCGATAACAGGGCGGATATTGGGCGTAAATCCGCGCCAAATATGGTAAGAGGCGGCAGCCTGACCGACCAGCATGCCCAGGCCGTCTGAAACTTCGGCCGCACCGTTGCTTTGTGCAAAGTTCAAAAACGCCTGCGCCGCTTCGCCGTAAACCATATCGTAGGCAAGGCGGCAGTCGCGGAAAATTTCAGGATTGACGGCAGGAAGCTGACCGCTCAAGCCGCCGGACGTGCCGTTGATGATGATATCAGAACCGCCGTTCAAATCCGCCATCGTGACGGCTTCAATGCCGAAAAGCTGCGCTAATTCCTCGGCTTTGGCATGGGTACGGTTGGCAATGACGATACGGACGGGGCGGTGTTCTTTCAAAACCGGAATCACGCCACGCACCGCGCCGCCTGCGCCCAAAAGCAAAATGGTTTTGCCCTCGATGGCAATATTTTTGACCTGCGTGATGTCGTTGGTCAAACCGATACCGTCGGTATTGTCGCCGCGTATTCTACCGTCTTCCAACCACACCAGCGTATTGACCGCGCCGGCAGCCAAGGCGCGGTCGGAATGTTCGTCCGCCAGTGCAAAGGCTTCCTGCTTGAACGGAACGGTTACATTCGCACCTTGCCCGCCCTCGGCACGAAACGCCGCAACAGCCTCGGCAAAGCCGCCGATTTCGACACAAATGCGCCCATATTCGATGGCCGCGCCTTCTTGAAGTGCGAATTGCTGATGGATTTGCGGTGATTTACTGTGTGCAACGGGATTGCCGAAAACGGCGTAACGCGGGGTGTTGTTCATAAAACGGGTCTGAAAAAACAAAAGAAAAGAGTGCTTATTATAGCGGTCTTTATGTTAAGAAAGCGTAATGTAAAATTGTTGACAATTAAACAGGCTGAAACTATATTTCATTGCGTAAAAACGGGTGCCCTGATGTATTTCAGACGGCCTTACCGTGGTAGAATAACAACTTAAACCTATTCCCTCAGGAGCTGAAGATGTCCATCAAAGACGCTGTAAAACTGATTGAAGAAAGCGAAGCCCGCTTCGTAGATTTGCGCTTTACCGATACCAAAGGCAAGCAGCACCACTTTACCATCCCCGCCCGCATTGTCCTCGACGATCCCGAAGAATGGTTCGAAAACGGTCAAGCGTTTGACGGTTCGTCCATTGGCGGTTGGAAAGGTATTCAGGCTTCCGATATGCAGTTGCGTCCCGATGCGTCTACGGCCTTCGTCGATCCTTTCTATGACGATACCACCGTT
The DNA here is from genome assembly GCF_051957095.1 of Neisseria sp. P0020.S003. Taxonomy (NCBI): domain Bacteria; kingdom Pseudomonadati; phylum Pseudomonadota; class Betaproteobacteria; order Neisseriales; family Neisseriaceae; genus Neisseria; species Neisseria sp. P0020.S003. The sequence continues at coordinate 164,720 of NZ_JBQCWU010000003.1, forward strand.
GTCTTTACCTGCGACGTTATCGATCCGGCTGACGGCCAAGGCTATGACCGCGATCCTCGCTCTATCGCACGTCGCGCCGAAGCTTACTTGAAATCTTCCGGTATCGGCGACACCGCCTATTTCGGCCCTGAGCCTGAATTCTTCGTTTTTGACGGCGTAGAATTTGAAACCGATATGCACAAAACCCGTTACGAAATTACTTCCGAAAGCGGCGCATGGTCAAGCGGCCTGCACATGGACGGTCAAAACACCGGCCACCGTCCGACCGTCAAAGGCGGTTACGCACCTGTTGCGCCGATTGACTGCGGTCAAGACCTGCGTTCTGCTATGGTCAATGTTTTGGAAGAACTCGGCATCGAAGTGGAAGTACATCACGCCGAAGTCGGTACCGGCAGCCAAATGGAAATCGGTACCCGTTTTGCCACTTTGGTTAAACGCGCCGACCAAACCCAAGACATGAAATACGTGATTCAAAACGTTGCCCACAACTTCGGCAAAACCGCCACCTTCATGCCTAAACCGATTATGGGCGACAACGGCAGCGGTATGCACGTTCACCAATCCATCTGGAAAGACGGTCAAAACCTGTTCTCAGGCGACGGCTATGCCGGTTTGTCCGATACCGCCCTTTATTACATCGGCGGCATCATCAAACACGCCAAAGCCCTGAACGCGATTACCAATCCGTCCACCAACTCCTACAAACGCCTCGTGCCGCACTTCGAAGCGCCGACCAAGCTCGCCTACTCTGCCAAAAACCGTTCCGCGTCCATCCGCATTCCGTCGGTGAACAGCAGCAAGGCACGCCGCATCGAAGCGCGTTTCCCCGACCCGACCGCCAACCCATACTTGGCGTTCGCCGCCCTGCTGATGGCGGGTTTGGACGGCATTCAAAACAAAATCCATCCGGGCGACCCTGCCGATAAAAACCTTTATGACCTGCCTCCGGAAGAAGACGCATTGGTGCCAACCGTTTGCACTTCTTTGGAAGAAGCACTGGCCGCCCTCAAAGCCGACCACGAATTCCTCCTGCGCGGCGGCGTGTTCAGCAAAGACTGGATCGACAGCTACATCGCCTTCAAAGAAGAAGATGTCCGCCGTATCCGTATGGCACCTCATCCGCTGGAATTTGAAATGTATTACAGCCTGTAAAACAGCAAAGGCATTTTAAATAGGAAATCAAAGGCCGTCTGAAACTGGATTTGAAGTTTCAGACGGCCTTTGGGCTTGAAATAGATAGGGCGATTGAATTAGGTATGATAGCGAGCAGCAATGAATCATGCCGTTTGAAGCCTTTATGGAATCGTTGCCTTGTGTTAAATTGTACTAACGGAATCATTTAATCAAAAAGGTTGGGCAAAATGAATAAGATAATTGGTTTGGCCATTGCTGCGGTATTTGGTTTGAGCGCGTGCAGTAATTTAGATCACAAAACCGCACACGAGGTCATGTCGATTTCCAATGACCGTATTTTAAAAGAAGACCGCAGCTTTAACATTACAGGCAGCTCTCGAATATATATCAGCCCATTGGCTGAAGCTGTATTGACAGATGAAAAGGTGGAAAAGAAAGCCGAAGCGAAAGCAAAGGATGCCAAAGCCAAAGAGGGGGAGGCGGCATCCTCTATGAAGGTTGCTCAAGAAGACGACGCTGCTTTGAAGCAGGAGTTTTCTGAACGAGAAGAGGCTGAGTTCCGCAATGCAATGCTTGATGCCTTGCCGGATGGCAATATCGCACAAGTTGCCGTTGATTATCTGGATAAATATCCTGCCATATCCAGTTACATGGAAGGGGTTCATTTGAATTATGAGTCGGCAGTTGATTTGTCAACGCGTCAATTTGAGATGATTCCTGAATTGGTCATCAACAACCACAATGAAAAACTTAGTATCAAACTTCCTATGAAGTTAGATGCGGAAAAATGGGAAATTTATGCTGATCTGCCTGCCAGCGTGTCTGCCATTGTTAATGTGTACACTGATGAGAAAATCGGCAAACGTTTGATTAAAGAACCTTTAAAAGTGAGTTTGAAAGAAATCGGTGATTCGAAACACATGCCTTTTGATCATATTGCAGAGGCGGGAGTACGTGCTTTTTTGAGTGCCAATAAGGCTATGCCTGCCGATGCATATGTATTTAAAGAAATGGATGCCTTTGGTAAGGCAAACCATGCACGCTATCGTGTACGTCATGTCATGAAACCGGAGTATGATTCTGTCGTAATGAAGGCAATGGCTAAGGCTTTTGATGAAGAATTGTCGAAATTACAGAAAACGCCTCAACCAGGGTCAACAGAAGAAGATTATAAAAATGCGCGGGAATTTTTCAGTATGTCTGTCAACATAAGTGATAACCAGCCACTTAGCTTCCAGAGGATATTCGGTAACAATCTTGTTGTCGACTATTATCTCGACCGCAAAGGCCGCATGTTGGCTTCCCGCATGTATATGCAAATCAACGGCACACATAAGGCCATTAATATTATCGGCGACAGTGTGTACAGCAATTACGGCAAACCAGTCTTCAAATTGAATCCGCAAGGTAAGGGCATTACTTGGAAAGAGCTGAAAGAGTTTTTCAGTTCGAATAAAAAAGAAGACGATTAAAGCCTCAGGCCGTCTGAAAGGATATTTTCTGTTTTCAGACGGCATGTTTGATAAGGAAAACCATGTTTGCAAATTTTGATTTAGGCGTATTTCTGCTGGCAGTATTGCCCGTGTTGTTGGCCATTACCGTGCGCGAAGTGGCACGCGGTTATACGGCGCGGTATTGGGGCGACCATACCGGCGAGCAGTTTGGGCGTTTGACCCTCAATCCGCTGCCGCATATCGATCCTGTCGGTACGATTGTCGTGCCGCTGGTGTGTCTGATGATAGGCAGTTTTCTGTTCGGCTGGGCGCGTCCTATGCCCATCGATTCGCGCAATTTCCGCGATCCGCGCCGCGCGTGGCGTTGGGTGTCGATTTCAGGTCCGATTGCCAATCTGATTTTGGCGTTCTTTTGGGGCTTTGTCGTCGTATTGTCCGCGTATGTACCTGAATCTTATCAAGCGCCGTTGGTGCAGATGGCCGGTTACGGCGTGATGGTGAACTCGATTTGGGTCGCATTCAGCCTGATTCCGATTTTGCCTTGGGACGGCGGTATTTTTATCGATACCTTTCTCAACGCCAAACAGTCCATGCAGTTCCGTAAAATCGAGCCATACGGCACATGGATTATCCTGATCCTGTTGTTTACCGGCCTGCTGGCCAAACTGATTTGGCCGATTATCGCCATGATTCAGGCCGCAGTGCAGATGGTTGTTATGCTGTTTATTTAAATATTGTGGCTGAAAAGGCCGTCTGAAACTCAGTTCCAGACGGCCTTTTTCATTGTGCAACATGTAAATACGATTGGAAAAATTGCTTAAAAATTGTACAATTTCAGCCCTTTCAACTTGGCGCACACATCATGCACATCGGCGGCTATTTCATTGACAACCCCATCGCACTTGCCCCCATGGCAGGCATTACGGACAAACCGTTCCGCCGGATTTGCCGCGAGTTTGGCGCAGGGTGGGCGGTATGCGAAATGCTGACTAGCGATCCAACGCTGAGACATACCAAAAAGACCTTGCGCCGCAGCGATTTTGAAGGCGAGGGCGGAGTTGTGGCCGTGCAGATTGCCGGCAGCGATCCGCAGCAGATGGCGGAAGCTGCGCGTTACAACGTCAGCTTAGGTGCGCAGGTCATTGATATAAACATGGGCTGCCCGGCCAAAAAAGTCTGTAATGTGCAGGCAGGCAGCGCGTTGATGCAAAACGAGCCTTTGGTTGGCGAAATCTTGGAAGCCGTTGTCAACGCGGTGGATGTACCCGTTACCCTCAAAACCCGTTTGGGCTGGCACGACGAACATCAAAACTTGCTGACCATCGCCAAAATTGCCGAAGAATCAGGCATCGTAGCCCTTGCCATCCACGGCCGCACCCGTACGCAGATGTACAAAGGCGAAGCGCGTTACGAACTGATTGCCGAAACCAAAGGCCGTCTGAACATCCCCGTTTGGGTCAACGGCGACATCACTTCGCCACAAAAAGCCGTCGCCGTCCTCAAGCAAACCGCTGCCGACGGCATCATGATAGGGCGTGGCGCACAAGGCAGGCCGTGGCTTTTCCGTGATTTAAAACATTATGCAGAACACGGCGTTTTGCCGCCGGCCTTGAGCTTGGCAGAATGCAATACCACCATTTTGAACCACATCCGCGCCATGCATGAATTTTATGGCGAAGTGGCCGGCGTACGTATTGCCCGCAAACACATCGGCTGGTACATCGACGAAATGCCCGACGGCGAACAAACATGCCGGGAAATCAACCGCTTGGATAGCGCCGCGGCACAATACGACACCCTTGCCGCCTATCTTGAGACGCTTTTAGAGAAAACCGACCGTTGGGTATGCCATTATCGGAAAGGCTGAAGGGTTTCAGACGGCCTCATCATTTAAAAACAAATCCAAAGAAAGACATGACGATGAATCAAACAACGACTGACATTGCGCAATGTATTGAACAAAACTTACGACAATACTTCAAAGACTTGGATGGTACGGAACCTTGCGGTGTGTACGATATGGTGTTGCACCAAGTCGAAAAGCCGATGCTTGCCTGCGTGATGGAGCAATGCGGCGGCAACCAGTCTAAAGCTGCCGTTATTTTGGGTTTGAACCGCAATACCTTGCGTAAAAAATTACAACAGCACGGTATGCTGTAATACTGCAGGGCAACCCGTCCTGACGGTCGAAGGAGAAATAACAATGCAAAATCCGAATAAATTAAATATCCATTTCATCCTGCACGAGGCATTTGAAGTGCCGGGAGCATATTTGAAATGGGCGCAATGGCGCGGACATAACATCAGTGTAACCAAAGTGTACGAAAGGGAAGCTCTGCCTGATAATGTGGACGATATAGATTTTTTGATTGTAATGGGCGGGCCTCAATCGCCTGATGAAGACAGGCAGGCATTCCCGTATTACGACCCCCAATCCGAGCTGCGCCTGATGCGTCAGGCGATGGCGGCGGATAAATATATTGTCGGCGTGTGTTTGGGGGCGCAGCTTTTATCCGTTGCCTACGGTGCGCGCCACACGCAGAGCCCTGAGCGTGAAATCGGCATTTATCCGATTGAGCTGACGGCGGAAGGTTTGGCGGACGCCCATGTTTCCCTGTTGGGCAAAACCCTGAATACCGGCCATTGGCACGGCGATATGCCCGGTTTGACGAATGAGGCGGTTGTGTTGGCAACCAGCAAAGGCTGTCCGCGCCAGATTATCCGTTTTGCACCCAAACATTATGCCTTCCAAGCCCATTTGGAGTTTGACCGTGAAGCCGTCGGGCTGCTGATTGCAGCGGACGGACGCGAAAATGTGGTCGAACAAAGCCAAGCCCAAACTTATGTCCAACATCCGGATAAAATCGAAGCGGCGGATTTCAGTGAAATGAATGCCAAACTCTTCGACTTTTTGGATTTGCTGACACAATCAAAATAAAAACAGCTTGAAAAGGCTTCAGGCCGTCTGAAAACCAGAGAAGAAACGATTAATTTTTTTACCATGAGTTGAACCATGCTTTACCAAATACTCGCATTGTTAATCTGGGGCAGCTCGTTTATCGCTGCCAAGTATTCCTACGAGATGCTCGACCCGACGCTGATGGTTGAGGCGCGGCTGTTGATTGCCGCGTTGATGGTGCTGCCGTCGTGCCGCCGTCATTTGGGTAGGATTCCGCGGAGCGAGTGGAAGCCGTTGTTGTGGATTTCCTTTGTCAACTACGTTGTCGTTTTGATGCTCCAGTTTATCGGTTTGAAATATACATCCGCTGCCAGCGCGGTTACCATGGTGGGGCTGGAGCCTTTGCTGGTGGTCTTTGTCGGTCATTTCTTCTTCAACGACGAAGCCAAACTTTACCACTGGATTTGCTGCGCGGTGGCGTTTGCCGGCGTGGGCATGATGGTAATGGGCGGTGCAGAAGAAGGCGGTACGATTGACTGGTTCGGCTGTCTGCTGATTTTGCTTGCGGGATTGGGTTTTGCAGGCGTGATACGTCCGAGCCAGCAGATGATTGCCCGTATCGGTGCGCCCGCATTTACCGCAGCTTCCATGGCGGTGGCGGCGGTGTTGTGTCTGCCGTTTTCGCTGGTGTTGGCAGACAGTTATCAAATCAACTGGTCATGGGGCGGTACGCTGTCGATTTTGTATATGGGGATTGGCTGTAGTTGGCTTGCCTATCTGTTGTGGAACAAAGGCATGAACACAGTCCCTGCCAACGTCTCCGGCCTGCTGATTTCGCTTGAGCCAGTCATCGGCGTTATCATGGCGGTGTTAATTTTGGGCGAACATTTAAGTACTATGTCTGCGATAGGTATTACCGTCGTTATTGTGTCCACTTTTGTTGCCGGTATGTTGACGCGTGTCAGTAACAAACACAAAAAGGCCGTCTGAAAACGGTTTCAGACGGCCTGAAGTAAGCAGTATCTTTTTTCAATAAAACATTTTGGGAAAATTTCTATGAAACGCATCATCTCCCTGCTTTTGCTTGCCTGCCCTATTTTGGCGTCGGCTGCACCCGATAACGACAAAGCCTCCGTACAGGCCGTCATTGCCAAGTATTACAACCGACCGCTTGCCGCGCACAAATGCCAGCTCGCCAAGCCGCCGAAAGACAGTGAGACAGCATCTGACAATATTATGTATTGCATGAAACCCGTTGCCGACCATACCGTAACGCGCAACGGTAAAGCCACGCGCTATGTGTTGTACACAGGTTTTGCCTACGATATGCAACAAAAAGTAAAACAGGACGCCCATGCTTCTTCGGGTCTGGCAGAATTGTTTGTTTTGGAGAAAGCAGACGGCAAGTGGGCAATCAAACAGCACGGAAAAGATAAAATCGGCGCATGGGGCGAGCCGCCGGAGAATAAGGAATGGAAGTTTGTTCAGGTGGGCGCACAAAACTGGGGCTATGTTGCCGAATCAAGTTATACAGGCCAAGGCGACACGACGACTTCGCAAAACTTCCTGTTTACCGATGATAGCAACCGAATCCGCAACAGTGTCATGATCAGCGGTAACGATAACGGCGCATATTTTGGCGATTGCGATGAATTGAAAGGGCGTGAAAAACGAGACTGCAAAGACAGATATACCAGTTTGGAAGCCAAAATTGCTTTTGACAAAAGCCGTCCTGCCGTATCCGGCGTATGGGCGCTGACTGCAAAACTCAGCGGCGTATCAGGAAAGAAAAATTATAAAGATCAGAAATATATTTTCCCTTATAACGGCAAAACCCACGTCGCCCCCAAAAACTACCCCTTGGGCGGACAATAGTTCCCTTAAAAAACGCTTTGATCAAACCATTACTACCTCAAGTCAAATCCCGTGAAAGAAACGCATAAACTTTGGGCCGCCCTCATCATTACCGGCATCATCGGCGGCATGGTCGGCATTGTATTAACCGAAATCATGCATACAATTCAACATCTTGCCTATGGTTACGGTTCAGACGGCCTATACGTTTCATTCCGAGAGGGCGTGGCGCAGGCAAGTCCAGAGCGGCGTATCGGTGTGATGGCTTTTTGCGGCGTGGTGGTCGGCTTGGGGTGGTGGTTGCTCAAACGCTACGGCAGGCCGCAACCGAGCATTAAAGCCGTGGTTAAAAATCCGCTTGCCGGTTTTCCGTTTTTTGAAACCGTCAGCCATGCCCTGTTGCAAATCATTACCGTCGGGCTTGGCTCGCCGCTCGGTCGCGAAGTTGCGCCGCGCGAAATGACTGCTGCCTTTGCTTCAGTAGGCGTCAACCGTTTCGGGTTGAGCGAAGACGACGCAAGGCTGGTCATTGCTTGCGCCTCAGGTGCAGGTTTGGCGGCTGTGTATAACGTGCCGCTCGCCTCCACACTTTTCATCCTCGAAGCCATGCTTGGCTTATGGACGCAGCAAGCAGTCGCCGCCGCATTGCTGACTTCAGTCATCGCCACCGCCGTCGCACGCATCGGTTTGGGCGACGTGCAGCAATATCATCCGACCAACCTTTCCATCAACACCTCATTATTTTGGTTTTCCGCCATCATCGGCCCGATACTGGGCGCAACCGCCGTCTTTTTCCAGCGTACCGCCCAAAAGTTCCCCTTCATCAAGCGCGACAACATCAAAATCATTCCCTTGGCCGTCTGTATGTTTGCACTCATCGGCGTAATTTCCATTTGGTTTCCCGAAATTTTGGGCAATGGCAAAGCAGGCAATCAACTGACCTTTGGCGGATTGACCGACTGGCAACACAGCCTTGAGCTGACCGCCGTCAAATGGTTGGTCGTCTTAATGGCGCTTGCCGTCGGCGCATACGGCGGCCTGATTACCCCGTCCATGATGCTCGGCAGTACCATCGCCTTTGCCTCCGCAGCCGTGTGGAACAGTTTTTTCCCAGAAATGTCGTCTGAAAGCGCGGCTGTTGTCGGCGCCGCCGTTTTCCTCGGTGTTTCCCTCAAAATGCCCCTGACCGCCATAGCCTTTATTTTGGAGCTAACCTACGCCCCCGTTGCCTTACTCATGCCATTATGTACAGGCATGGCGGGCGCAGTATGGGTAGCAAAGAAAATGGGATTTAAATAGGCAAAAGCAAAAGGCCGTCTGAAACCAAGTTTCAGACGGCCTTTTACAATAAAATTGTTAACAATATTTGCAAAAACCTACTGCCAAAAATGCGAAACTGGGGGATAATACCGCCCTGAAAATTCATCTCATACTGATTAAACCTTCAACAAAGGAAATCCAAATGTCTCCCATCAAACGCGCCCTGATCAGCCTATCCGACAAGACAGGCGCAGTCGAATTTGCCCAAACCCTGACCAAGCTCGGTGTTGAAATCCTCTCTACCGGCGGTACAGCAAAGCTCTTGGCTGATGCAGGCGTTCCCGTTATCGAAGTTGCCGACTATACCGGTTTTCCCGAAATGCTCGACGGCCGCGTGAAAACCCTGCATCCGAAAATCCACGGCGGCATCCTCGGCCGTCGCGATTTGGGCGAACACGTCGCCAAGATGGAAGAACACGGCATCGGCAACATCGACCTCGTGTGCGTCAACCTTTACCCCTTCGCCGCCACCATCGCCAAACCAAACTGCACACTGGAAGACGCGATTGAAAACATCGACATCGGCGGCCCGACCATGGTGCGCTCTGCCGCGAAAAACTGGAAACACGTCGCCATCGTTACCGATACCGCCGATTTCCCGGCCATCGCCGCCGAACTTGAAGCCAACAACGGCGCATTGAGCGATAAAACCCGTTTCAACCTCTCACGCAAAGCATTCAGCCACACCGCCCAATACGACGGTATGATTTCCAACTACCTGACCTCGCTTTCAGACGACGTCTTGAGCGGCACACCCGAAATCGGCGAATTCCCCAGCCAGTTCAACCAAAGCTGGATTAAAGTGCAAGATATGCGCTACGGCGAAAACCCGCATCAACGCGCCGCGTTCTACCGCGATATTTACCCTGCCGCAGGCAGCCTTTCCGCCTACAAACAGCTGCAAGGCAAAGAATTGTCTTACAACAACATCGCCGATGCCGATGCCGCTTGGGAAGCCGTCAAATCCTTTGACGCGCCGGCCTGCGTGATTGTGAAACACGCCAATCCGTGCGGCGTAGCCATCGCCTCCAATACCTTGGATGCCTACAAACTCGCCTACGCGACCGACACCACCAGCGCATTCGGCGGCATCATCGCCTTCAACCGCGAAGTGGACGGCGAAACCGTCAAACAAATTACCGACAACCAATTTATGGAAGTCTTCATGGCGCCGAAGTTTACCGCCGAAGCCCTCGAAATCGCCGCCGCCAAGAAAAACGTGCGCGTATTGGAAGTGCCGCTTGAGGCAGGAGCCAACCGCTTCGAACTCAAACGCGTCGGTGGCGGACTGTTGGTACAAACCCCCGACATCCACCGCCTCAGCCGCGCCGATTTGAAAGTCGTCTCCAAACGCCAACCGACCGAGCAAGAATGGAACGACCTGATGTTTGTTTGGAACGTCGCAAAATACGTCAAATCCAACGCCATCGTCTTCGGCAAAGGCGGTCAAACCTACGGCATCGGCGCAGGTCAAATGAGCCGCGTGGACAGCACCCGCATCGCCGCCCGCAAAGCGCAGGACGCAGGTTTGGACTTAAACGGCGCATGTGCCGCTTCCGATGCCTTCTTCCCATTCCGCGACGGCGTGGACGTCATCGCCGAACAGGGCATCAAAGCCATCATCCATCCGGCAGGCTCCATGCGCGACCAAGAAGTCTTTGACGCAGCGGACGAACACGGCATCGCCATGGTCGTAACCGGCATCCGCCATTTCCGCCACTAATAAGCTGATATAAAATAAAGGCCGTCTGAAAACAAAGTTTCAATATCGTGAAACCCGTTTTCAGACGGCCTTCTTCAATCATCAAACAATTTAGCGGTCTAACTGTAAATCAGGATAAAACAACCAAGCCCCAGCCAGTCGGATTAATACGGCAACACAACGTCGCCCAAGCCTAAAACTAACCCACTCAGAGAAAAAATATGAAACACATCCTCCTCATCCTAACCCTCGCCACACTCACCGCCTGCGCCTTCAGCCATACCGGTGGCTACGGCTATGCCGGCAACAACGGCGCTTCCGCAGGCGTGACCCAAACATTCCGTTGGTAAGGCCGCCTGAAAACAACACAGTTTTCTACAATAGAGAACAAACAAATCCCAAACGTAAAGGCAAGTTTTACACTTGCCTTTTTAATCTTATCTATCGGCTCAATAGCGCATAAATTCGTATCATTTATTCACCATTTATATGTTAGAAAACGTTAAAGGCCGTCTGAAAACAGGCTATGCAAAGCTTTTACACGTTTTAAACCAACTTTCAATACAAAATTCATTAATTATCTAAATAAAAGCCGACATCCAAATCTATCACTAAAATATCCTATTCGTATAATATTTAATAATCATTTCTGTTTAAAAATATTAAGTGAAATCATATTGTTATAAAAGCGTTTAAAAAGCAACAAGTAAATCTAACCGGCATGACCGTTGAAGTCGAAAAAATAACACTTTATCGGAAGAGTCAATTTACGAAACCAAAAGCATATAAAATTTGAGTCAGGATTCCGAATGCATTGAAAGAAGCTAACAAAAAGTGACTTGTTAAGAAACAAGCTGGCAAAAAAAACGGCACATCGTTTCCCAAACTTCACAAGCTTCCCAAAATGTATCAGCATAAAATCCCATAAAACAGGCTTTTAGCTGTTATTCGGCCGAATGGAGACTTTGGGCACGGGAATTGCATACGAGAGATTACGACGTAAAACCGCATAAAGGGGAGACTCTGAAGTGCGGCATATATATGGACAAGCAGTTTATGGTCGAGCAACACGTCCCAAAAGAAATCAAACCCCTTACAGGAAAATCGATATGAATAAAGTCTTTAAAGTTATTTGGAACCACTCGACCCAGACATGGACTGCGGTTTCTGAAATCAGCCATGCACACGGCAAAAAATCCGCTTCCGACAAGCGTAAAGCCGTAGCTGCTGTAGTTGCAGTGGCAGGTGCCTTAATGGCTTCTAGTGCTGCTCAAGCAGGTGCGGAATTGGGTGGTGGTAGCGCAACAGGTACAAATGCAGTTGCGGTTGGAGCGGCCTCAAAAGCAACCGGTACAGCCTCTTTTGCTGGTGGTACATCAGCTAATGCTGCTGGTGTAAGCTCTGTTGCGGTCGGTGGTTCTATGACTGCGGCTGAAGCTGCTCAAGCAGTTGGTAATAACTCTATTGCAGTAGGTTTTAAATCAAGTGCTTCTCAAACTGCTGACATTGCAGTAGGTTATAACGCTAAAGCTAATGGTACTTCTACTGGTTCTGATGGCGACGGCGTAGTAAATAATGCCGGTTCTGCAATGGCGATTGGTACCGACTCTCAAGCAACCGGTATCGTAGCAACTGCCATCGGTCAACGTTCTCAAGCCCTGGCAAACGGCGCGGTAGCATTGGGTGGCGACGCTCAAGCCAAACAAGGTTCTGACGTAGCAATCGGTCGCGGTTCTGTAGCCGACGGTATTTCTGCTTCTGCATTCGGTCCTGCTGCTCAAGCAACTGGTAAATACGCAGTGGCTTTGGGCGTACAAAGCCAAGCCACTTCAGAACAAGCCATCGCATTGGGTCGCCTCTCTCAAGCTAACGGCAAGTTTGCAACTGCTCTGGGTAACGGTGCTCAAGCAACAGCCCAAAACACTCTGGCTTTGGGTACAGAAGCTAAATCTACTATCGAAAACAGCGTAGCCCTGGGTAACGGCTCTACAACCAGCGCATTCGTACCTACTAACACTGCTACTGTTGGCAGCTACACTTACAGCGGCTTCGCAGGCGCAACCAGCGGCTTGGGCAACGGCGCAGTATTGTCTGTAGGTTCTGCAGGTAACGAACGTCAAATCCAAAACGTTGCCGCAGGTCGTATCAATGCAACTTCTACCGATGCAATCAACGGCTCTCAATTGTTTGCCGTAGCAAACCGCATCGAAAACCTGAATCCGTTTGTATTCTCAGGCCACAATGGCAGCGGTAGCTCACCTGCTGAAGGCACATTCACATACAATCCGAATTCAGCAAGCAACCCTCTGAAATTGATCGCCGGTGAAGGCCTGAAAATGTCTTCAAACGGCTCTAACGAGTACACCCTGAGCGTAATCGGTGGTGGTGCAACCGGCGCAACTGGTGCAACCGGCGCAACTGGTGCAACCGGCGCAACTGGTGCAACTGGTGCTAAAGGCGATACTGGTGCTAAAGGTGATACCGGTGCTACTGGTGCAACTGGTGCTAAAGGTGATACCGGTGCTACTGGTGCAACTGGTGCTAAAGGTGATACCGGTGCTACTGGCGACAAAGGTGAAAAAGGTGACACCGGCGCAACCGGCGCAACTGGTGCTAAAGGTGATACCGGTGCTAAAGGCGATACCGGTGCTAAAGGCGATACCGGTGCTACTGGCGACAAAGGTGAAAAAGGTGACACCGGCGCAACCGGCGAAAAAGGTGACACCGGCGTAACCGGCGCAACTGGTGCTAAAGGCGATACCGGTGCAACTGGTGCTAAAGGTGATACCGGTGCAACTGGTGCTAAAGGTGATACCGGTGCTAAAGGTGATACCGGTGCAACTGGTGCTAAAGGTGATACCGGTGCTACTGGTGCTAAAGGTGATACCGGTGCAACTGGTGCTAAAGGTGATACCGGTGCTACTGGTGCTAAAGGTGATACCGGTGCAACTGGTGCTAAAGGTGATACCGGTGCTACTGGTGCAACTGGTGCTACCGGTGCTACTGGTGCTACTGGTGCTACTGGTGCAACTGGTGCAACTGGTGCTAAAGGTGATACCGGCGCAACTGGTGCAACTGGTGCTAAAGGCGCAACTGGTGCTAAAGGTGATACCGGTGCAACTGGTGCTAAAGGTGATACCGGTGCTACTGGTGCTAAAGGCGATACCGGTGCTACTGGTGCAACTGGTGCAACTGGTGCAACTGGTGCAACTGGTGCAACTGGTGCAACTGGTGCAACTGGTGCAACTGGTGCAACTGGTGCAACTGGTGCTAAAGGTGATACCGGTGCTACTGGCGACAAAGGTGAAAAAGGTGACACCGGCGCAACCGGCGCAACTGGTGCTAAAGGTGATACCGGTGCTACTGGCGACAAAGGTGAAAAAGGTGACACCGGCGCAACCGGCGCAACTGGTGCTAAAGGTGATACCGGTGCTAAAGGCGATACCGGTGCTAAAGGCGATACCGGCGCAACCGGCGAAAAAGGTGACACCGGCGTAACCGGCGCAACTGGTGCTAAAGGTGATACCGGTGCTAAAGGCGATACCGGTGCTAAAGGCGATACCGGTGCTAAAGGCGATACCGGCGCAACCGGCGAAAAAGGTGACACCGGCGTAACCGGTGCTACTGGTGCTAAAGGTGATACCGGTGCTACTGGTGCTAAAGGTGATACCGGTGCAACTGGTGCTAAAGGTGATACCGGTGCTACTGGTGCAACTGGTGCTACCGGTGCTACTGGTGCTACTGGTGCAACTGGTGCTACCGGTGCTACTGGTGCTACTGGTGCAACTGGTGCAACTGGTGCAACTGGTGCTAAAGGTGATACCGGCGCAACTGGTGCAACTGGTGCTAAAGGCGCAACTGGTGCTAAAGGTGATACCGGTGCAACTGGTGCTAAAGGTGATACCGGTGCTAAAGGCGATACCGGTGCTAAAGGCGATACCGGCGCAACCGGCGAAAAAGGTGACACCGGCGTAACCGGCGCAACTGGTGCTAAAGGCGATACCGGTGCAACTGGTGCTAAAGGTGATACCGGTGCTACTGGCGACAAAGGTGAAAAAGGTGACACCGGCGCAACCGGCGCAACTGGTGCTAAAGGTGATACCGGTGCAACTGGTGCTAAAGGTAATACCGGTGCTACTGGCGACAAAGGTGAAAAAGGTGACACCGGCGCTACTGGTGCTACTGGTGCTAAAGGCGATACCGGTGCAACTGGTGCTAAAGGTGATACCGGCGCAACCGGCGACAAAGGCGAAAAAGGTGACACCGGCGTAACCGGCGCAACTGGTGCTAAAGGCGATACTGGTGCAACTGGTGCTAAAGGCGATACCGGTGCTACTGGTGCTACTGGTGCTAAAGGCGATACCGGTGCAACTGGTGCTAAAGGTGATACCGGCGCAACCGGCGACAAAGGCGAAAAAGGTGACACCGGCGTAACCGGCGCAACTGGTGCTACTGGTGCTACTGGTGCAACTGGTGCTACTGGTGCTACTGGTGCTACTGGTGCTACTGGTGCTACTGGTGCTACTGGTGCTACTGGTGCTACTGGTGCTACTGGTGCTACTGGTGCTACTGGTGCTACTGGTGCTACTGGTGCTA
>NZ_JBQCWU010000003.1:179778-183132 GCF_051957095.1 Neisseria sp. P0020.S003
ACTGGTGCTACTGGTGCTACTGGTGCTACTGGTGCTACTGGTGCTACTGGTGCTACTGGTGCTACTGGTGCTACTGGTGCTACTGGTGCTACTGGTGCTACTGGTGCTACTGGTGCTACTGGTGCTACTGGTGCTACTGGTGCTAAAGGCGATACCGGTGCAACTGGCGCAACTGGTGCAACTGGTGCTACTGGTGCCAAAGGTGATACCGGTGAAAACGGTAAGTCTGCTGAAGGTAAAGTTGAGCGTGATGAAGCTAAAGGTACTTCTACCATTACTATCAACAACTTCGATAAAGACGGTAAAGTCATCTCTACTACTACTGCAACCGTGAAAGACGGTAAAGACGGTAAAGATGCTGATGGCACCTTCGGTCTGGTTGACGAGACTGGTACTACTGACGGCTCTATCTCCAAAAAACTGAATAACACTATTCAGATTAAAGGTGATGCGGGTACTAAAGTTCAAGTATTCGACAAAGCAACCGGTAAGACTTCAGAGAAAGAAGTTCAAAACATCTTCGTTAAGAAAGACGGCGATGCGCTGAAAGCCAGCTTGAACCCTGATCTGACCGTTAACAGTGTTACTACTAATGAACTGAAGGCAGGTCCTGTAACCATCAACAAAGATGGTATCGATGCCGGCAACACTACTATTAAAAATGTTGCTCCAGGTAAGAACGGTACCGATGCGGTTAACGTTGACCAGCTGAACCAAAAATTCGGCGATGTGAACAGCAGTGTGAACAAGGTTGACAACAACGCCCGCGCAGGTGTGGCTCAAGCTCTGGCTACTGCCGGTCTGCCACAAGCTTACTTGCCAGGTAAGAGCATGCTGGCTATCGGTGGCAGTCACTACCGCGGTGAAACCGGTTACGCTGTCGGCCTCTCTAGCATTTCCGATGGTGGTCACTGGATCATCAAAGGTACTGCTTCCGGCAACTCACGTGGTCACTTCGGTGCTACCGTAGCAGTTGGTTACCAATGGTAATCTGACTTTCAGACGGCCTGAAAAGGCCGTCTGAAAAGACGAAGTAAAGTAAATGCGGCCTAATTTAGGTCGCATTTTTTTATGCTTAGATTATGTGTTGGTTTTATTTGATGAATTAATCGTTATAGTAGCTAAAGAGAAATGAATATATCTTTAGCAGTCTGTTGCAATTTAAAAGGCCGTCTGAAACATCATTTGATGTTTCAGACGGCCTTTCATTTATTCACACTATACGCCATTAATCCCAAATATTTGCGCGTTCTACTTCTTTCCATGCGTCTAGAATCAGGCTGCCGTCGTTGTCTTTTAGCAAGGTGGCATCTGAGAGCATACGGCGCCAAGTGCGGGCATTTTTTAGGCCGTGCATTAAGCCTAGTGCATGGCGGACGATATGGCGTAGGATGGTACCGCGCCCTGAGGCGATTTGTTCGCGGCTGTATGCGTATAGCCAAGCTGCTAAATCTGCGTATTGGATTGGTGCGTGTGTGTTGTTGTAAAACAGTGCATCCCAATCGCGCATCAGCATCGGATTGTGATAAGCCTCGCGCCCGATCATGACGCCGTCGACAAATTTCAGATGTTCGGCGATTTCTTCATTGGTGGTGATGCCGCCGTTAATCAAAATTTCTAAGTCGGGGAACTCTTGTTTCAAACGGTAGACGTATTCATATTTGAGTGGCGGAACTTCACGGTTTTCTTTCGGGGATAAACCGTCCAGCCAAGCATTACGCGCATGGACGATAAATGTGCGGCAGGCTGTTTTTTCACGAAGTATGCCTACAAAATCTGCCACGACTTGATATTCTGTTTGTCTGTCTACGCCGATGCGGTGTTTGACTGTTACCGGAATTTTAACTGCATCCTGCATCGCGTTCAAACAATCTGCCACCAAATCTACATCGTTCATCAGGCAAGCGCCGAATGCGCCTTTTTGAACGCGTGGGCTGGGGCAGCCGCAATTTAGGTTGACTTCGTTATAGCCATACGCCTCAGCCGCTTTGGCAGCGATTGCCAAGTCATGCGGATCTGATCCGCCAAGCTGTAAAGCGACCGGTTGCTCGCCTTCGTTGAAACTCAAGAAGCGGTCTTTATCTCCGTAAACCACTGCGCCTGAATTGACCATTTCGCTATACAGCCAAGCATTGCGTGTAATTTGTCGCGCCATAAAGCGATAGTGTCTGTCTGTCCAATCGAGCATAGGTGCGACAGATAAGCGGCGGGAAGGTAGGGAAGAAGCAGACATTGAGATGACTTTCAAACAAAATAACGCATTATATAGCGTATTAAATTGACTTTCGATATCGGCCGGTAAATCAAAATGATATATAAGGTATCACTAGGTGCAGCTGTGTTGTAGCTGAGGCTAAATCCATTCATAGTGGTGGAAATCCAATATTCAGACGGCCAAATAAGTTTTAAAATGTCAAACAACAAACCATTAGAATGATAAGGAAAAAAACATGGCACAATTTTTCGCCATCCATCCTGATAATCCCCAAGACCGCCTCATCAAACAAGCCGCCGATATTGTCCGCAGTGGCGGTGTTATCGTTTACCCTACGGATTCCTGCTATGCGCTTGGCTGCAAACTCGGCGACAAAAACGCGATGGAGCGCATTCTCACGATTCGCAAAATCGATCAAAAACACCATCTGACCCTGATGTGTGCCGATTTGAGCGAATTGGGTACTTACGCCAAAGTAGATAATGCCCAATTCCGCCAGCTTAAAGCAGCTACGCCCGGCAGCTACACCTTTATCCTGCAGGCAACCAAAGAAGTACCGAATCGCACGCTTCACCCCAAACGCAAAACCATCGGCCTGCGTGTTCCCAATAACGCCACTGCTTTGGCACTTTTGCAAGAGTTGGGCGAACCTATTTTAAGTTGCACCCTCATGCTGCCCGAAGACGACGAGCCATTGACTGATCCATACGAAATCCGAGACCGTCTTGAGCATGCTGTTGATTTGGTTATTGATGGCGGCTGGTGCGGTACTGAGCCGACGACGGTTATCGATATGACCGATGGTACTGAGCTGATTCGTCAAGGCAAGGGCGATATTGCCGTATTCGGCTTGTAAAACTATTTGTAGAAACTAGTAGCGTTGTTTACAGTATTTCCAAGAGAATACTGAAACATGAACATGCACAAAAACACCCGACTCACCCCGCACCACCGTCAAGCCATTTGGCTGGCCTACACGCAGGGGAAAGAGAGCGTCACCTCCCTAGCACGTCGCTACCAAGTCAGCCGCGTCACCATTTACCGCGCACTTAAAGCCGCAAGGGGCAGACTGCTCAAACCCCAAACCAGTACCAACAACCGTTTCAAACAGGCAAAGTACGGAATGAAACGCCTGGCCA